>CAYOLX010000026.1:0-10489 GCA_964404915.1 uncultured Candidatus Saccharibacteria bacterium
AAAATCGCCTCAATATATGAGCCGGCGACAAAGTGCCAGCAATCGCCTTCGCCTTCATAATCGCAATTGACGCAAACAATCAAACGATCGCCATTGGGTTGCAACAACATTCCGTGCGCCGCGTTGGACCAGCCGCCCGCGTCAGCGCCCAAGCCCGCCAAAGTTTCGGCGACTTTTCTTTTTGCCACGCGCCCGGCAATTTCATATTTGTCATCACATAAAAAGAAAACGAATTTATATTTCCGCAAATCGGGAACCGAGAGATTTTTGATCTTCTCCGCCGCGCCGGCAATGTCTTCTTTTAGAATTCCATAAAGCATCGCCGCATAGGTGCTCACATTATAGGTCGGCGGCTCTTTAAATGACGGAAACGCGAAAATATCTTCCGGGCGCAAAAACTCTCCCGCCGGCGGTTCGGGATTGGAAGTGATCAATTTGGGTTGCCATCCGTTTTGAGTTAACCACTTTGCCATTTTCACCCCGTCTTTGCCGCCGGAAGCGTTGATAATATAAACATCATAGTTTTTATCGTCGCAATTTATAAAAAAACTTTGATAATCAACCACCGAAAAACCCGCGCCGCCAAACTCCCGCGCCAAAATTCTTCCGGTGTTATCGGCATTGCCCGATCCCACAAAAACATTGCGCGAAGTTTTTTTGATTTCCAACTCGGGATAATCCCACTTGTCCAAATTTTTTAAAGTCTTCGCCACATAATAATCCAACGTTTCAATTTTTTGATTTTCCAAATTTTCCATAATTTTAGCAACTTTGTTGTTATGCGATCATTTTAACAAAAAATCGCCAAAAAGGCGATTTTTTGATGTTTTGTTTTCAGCGATTAGCTTTTAATCAATGAAGGTGAGCGCTTTGCCAAAGTGCGCCGCCCGACCAGTGCGTCCAATGCGGTGGATATAATCTTCCCATGTCTGCGGCAAATCAAAGTTAATCACGTGCGTCACATTGGGAATGTCCAATCCGCGCGCGGCAACATCGGTGGCCACCAAAACTTGGACGCGATCGGACTTGAACGTTTCCAATGCTCGAACGCGCCGCGAATAGTTTTTGTCGCCGTGGATTGACTCGGCCTTGATACCGGATTTTTCCAGCGTTTGGCACAATCTTTCCACGCCGAATTTCGTGCGGCCGAAAACCAAAACTTTTTTGAAATCTTCTCCGGCGAGCATTTCCCGCAAAAGATCAACTTTGTTGCGGCCGGCAATCTTCACCACGTCTTGATCCACGTTTTTGGAGGTATCGCGGGTTTTGATCAAAATAAAAACCGGCTCGCGCAAGAATTCGCCGATCAAGCACTTGATTTCCGATGACAATGTCGCCGAAAAAAACAATGTTTGCCGTTCTTGGGGCATTTTTGACATTAAAAACCGCATATCGGCGATAAATCCCATGTCCATCATTCGATCGGCTTCGTCTAAAACAATGGTGGAAAATTCCGCCAAATTGATTCTTTTGCGCTCAATAAAGTCCTTTAATCTTCCGGGGGTGCCGATGATGAAGTTGTTAAAATGCCGCAATTGCGCCAGCTGGCGATTGACGCTTGCCCCGCCCACGCAACACGCGGAAAACATTCTCATCCCCTGCGATAACTTTTTGAATTCTTGATCAATTTGCGCCGCCAATTCGCGCGTGGGCGCCACGATCAAAATTCTGGCGCGGCGGTTTTGCAAAACTTTGTTAGTCAACGGCGCCAAAAACGCCGCGGTTTTGCCCGTGCCGGTGTCGGCAATGCCCACCACATCCGCGCCTTGCAAAATTTGCGGAATGGCGCGCGCCTGAATCGGTGTGGCGTTTTGATAGCCGATTGCCGCGATTTTTTGCTTGAGAACTTTTTCAAGCGAAAAATCGCTGAATTTCACATTTTCAACTTGCTCGGCTTCACCGCCGTCAAACGCCACAGCCTTATTCACGAATTTTGCCGGATCAATTCTGATCCCGCTAAAACCTCTTTTTTTGGCGCCGAAATTTTTGGGCGCGCTGAATCGCGGCTTGCGGCCGCTGGCGGAAAACGATCTGGCTTTCAAAAAATAACTGCCAAACCCTCCGCTGTTTCTTTCTTTTTTCTGCATACTTTTCTTTTCCTTGACCCATTACGTTCTTTGCGGCAACGCCAAACAAAAAACCGGCCAATATTTCATTTCGCCAGTTTTTCAAAAGCCGCGATTTTTACGACTCTTATGAGAACAGGATGTTTGAATGCCTGAACAAAAACTAACGAGAATTTCAATTATGCCTCCATTCAATCACAAAACGCCAAATTTGTCAATGGCAACAGACCCTTGAAAGATCAGTCGCGAACCGGCGCGGGAACAATGCCGGGCTTGAAGTTTGTTTGATTTTCAAAAAAAACTTTGTCAATCACACACTCAAAGCAAGTCCTTTGCGCGCCGTGCTCCCACCCCTTGGGCGAAGTGGCGACCCCTTCCCGCCCATAGCCGTAATAGTAAGCGTAATAATCTGCTCCGGGTTTAAATTCGGCGGCAAAATCGGCGCACAACTCAAACGACAACTCGCCCGTCACGGCATAACCATAACTCTCTTGAGTGGCAGGATCCGTTGATATTGAATATCCCAAAACATCAAGTTCATTCAAAGATTGCGGCAGTTGCCCGCGCGATTGCCAAAAATTAACGACTGAATATTGCAAACTTTGCAGATCATTCACTCGGCGCTCGTCAAAACGAATGTCGCGCTGTTTTGCCGGCGATCCCGCCAAAACAAAACCATAGGCGATGCTGGCAAAAACAATCGCCCCGACAATCCACGCCAATTTTTTGGGCGAATCGGAGGGTTTTTCCCGTTTTTTTAAATCCCACAAATAATAACCAAAGACTCCCGCCGCGACAATCAAAATCACCAGCAATTTCAGAAAAAATTGAATCGTCAAATCACCCTTTAAAAAATTAAACACAATACTCACCGAATCAATGATCATCGTCATCGCCGCGATAAACAAAGTGATATACCACAGCCACTTGCGAATTTTCACTTCTCTGCCCGCCGGATCGGTTCTAAAACCCCGCCCGATGATCCACGACACCAACACATAAACCGGATATGACACCGCCAGCATTGAAGTTGCCCAGAGCAATGTTTCATAGCGGCCGGCATACATCATCATGGGATTTAATTTGTCGGGAAACAAGAAATTGATATATTGCCACCACAGCGCGATAAAACCGATCACGCTCATATAGAGCGTCGCCGCCGACAATAAATGCAAAAAGAAATCCTTGGCCGTCTCCCGTTTTGTTGTTTCCATATGTTTTTATTTACCCGCCAGAATGGCTCGAGATTCTGCCCTGGCGTAGTTTATTTAATTTATGAGAATTTTAATCCTGCCGATTGAATTTGGCAAGAGTTTGAGCGGCGACTTGGGGATTGACCAATTTTTTTAATTTTTCCAAATCGCCGGCTTTGGCGGCCGCGCGCGCCGCGGTGGAAGAAAATTTTTCAAATTCTTTGTCACCGATAATGTAGTGATAGTGCATGACGCCAAAGTTGTCGCGGTTATAGATCATCACCGCGTTTTCGTAGATAATATCGTTGTTATCGCGAATGCCGCGAATCATCACTGTCATATCTTTTTGGTTTCTCTTTTTCAAAAATTCATCCAGAGTGGCGATTTTAACCCCTTTACGCAATTTATATGTTTGCCACATTTTTTTGCATTCTTCGGGAGTAAAAATGTTTTTCTCTTTTTTGACGGGATTAACCGAACAAATCACCAAAACCTCGCCAAACGCCGCGGCGGCGCGATTTGCCAGCGCCGCGTGTCCATGGTGCGGCGGACAAAAAGTTCCCGGATAAATATAAACCTTTTTCATAATTATTGATATATGGAACAATCATAACAAAAAATCGCCCAAAAGACGATTTTAGAAACGTTTTGACGCCGGGCGGTATTTTTTGGGACGGTGTTTTTTGACCATTTGCCGCCGGGCAACTTTGTTTTTGTTTTTGTTGGGATTATGAGAATTTTTCATATTTCTGATCGTTAATCATCTCTCTTTCTTTTGATTTTTGATAACAAGATTGCGCGGTGAGCCAAATGATAAACGGTCGGCGCAATTTTTCCAACGACCAATTCGCGTCCGCGCAAAGACCCGGTTTTTCTTGGCAAAAACGCGCCAACAAATCGCCGTTCGCCCGCAAATTGCCGGGAGAAAGCTTGTTATGCTCGGCCAAAAACTCTTCTCGCGTTTTTGTTTCCGTTTCAAGGCAATCCGCTTGATTTTTCTTTTTTGCCGCCTTCATACCTTAACCCTACACGATTATCGCCAAATGGCAAGTCAAAATCAAAAAACAGCGGCGCGTCCGGATATTTTTGCCGCAATCAACTTCACCTAACGTTTTTGATTTATCGTTTTGAGTTGTGGTATCAATCAAAAAGGGAAATCAAAAATTCGTCAATTTCGCGCTGGTCCATATCATAGAAATATTTTTGCTCGCGATGGAGTTTTTGCGCCAGATCGCGTCCCACAAATCGCCAGTGCCACGGCTCATATTGATAATGGCGATTATTTTCCGGATAGGAAAGAACAAAGCCGTATTGATGCGCGTTATCCTTCAACCATTGATAAGCCGCGGTTTTTTCAAATCCGGAAAAACTCGCGCCGATTTTAGCGGTGGTAAAATCAATCGTGGTCCCCAATTGATGCTCGGAATATCCCTGATCCGCAGAAAACTGATTGGCGCCCGATCCATAAACCACTTTATAGGATGATTTAAGCGCCATTTGTTCGCCAAACGAACGATAGGCGGAAATGATCTTGGCATCAATGCCATCGGCAAAGGCGGTGGCCATCATCACTTGCAAAAACGGCCACGCCTTGGAGTGAAACAGATAACTCTCCTCGGGCTTAAAAACATATTTGGCGTCAATTGCCGCCAGCGATTCGGGAATATAGTTTTCGTTAAGAAAATAAACTTTGGAATATTTTTTCAGCAATTCCGGGTCAATGGATTTCAATTTTTCCAAAGTTTGCACCGATCCCTGTATTTGCCCGATCTGGGAATGCAAATCATCCATCCGCGATTTTTCTTGCAAATATTTTTCCATCGCGTCGTTATATTGCAACCCCAAATGATCGCGCTGGGCGGAGGCGATCGCCAAGTCCCGCTTGGTGTTTTCCAAGCTCGTGTTCAAATCCCCGATTTTCACATTCAAACTTTTTGCCAGCGACAAAAACCCGATTCTTGTTTGCGCCAACTCGTTTTCAAGAATGATTTTATTTTCCTTCAACCAAAAAATCAGCGCCAACAATATCGCCAGCGCCGCGCCGACAAGAATCGCCGCCGCGCCGGCGGCAACTCTCACAAATATTTTTTTGGCTTTTTCTTTTTCCATATTATTTTGAGAGTGTAGAAAAACTATCTTTCAACTGCAATTTCCATCTTTCGGCTGCGAAAAATTCGTCAGTCGGCGACATACTTTGAGCCAAGTATGCCTTCTTCTTCCTCATTTTTCTCGCGCGAAATCTGAAAATTTCGTTCTGAAAATAGTTTTTCTACACTCTCATTTTGAATTACGAAACTCGTTGAGGCAAGTGTTTTTTGTCGGAGCATTATTTTGCGCGACCGGCACAAAATAGTAGAAAATTTTATAGCAATAAAATTTTCGCGCTCCGCGAAAACGCTTGCCGAATAAGAGTTTTGTAATTCAAAAATATTAAGATATTTTTTTGGCCATAAATTCAAAAATTTCCGCCGGCTCAACTATCCGCCCCGCGCCTGACGCGCCGCAGGCAAGCTCGCCTTTTGCCGGACCGACAATAAAACAATTTTTGCGGCAAGCCATCTTTTTTATATTTTCTTGGACAAAAACGCTATCCCACATATTGCTGTTCATTGCCGGCGCCACAAACAGCGGCTTGCTTTCGGAAAGCGCCATCACCACCGTGGTCAGCAAGTTATCGGCAATGCCATTGGCGATTTTGCCGATGGTGTTGGCGGTTGCCGGCGCAATGATCGCCGCTTGCGCCCAATTGGCGAGACTGATATGCTCCACCGCCCCGCCGGCGGCATCAGCAAAAGTGTCAACATAAACGCAAGATCGGCTCAATGCCCGAAAAACAACCGGCGAAACCATTTGAGTCGCGTTTTGCGTCATTATCACTTTCACTTGATTTTTGTTTTTCATCAGCAAGCGGACCAATTCGCAAATTTTATAAATCGCGATGCCGCCAGTCACCCCCAGCAATATCTTTTTATTTTCCATACTATTGTTCAGCCAATAAATTTTTTCAATACCGCGAAATCATTTTTTAACATATCTTTCATATTGGCGTTATAAACCGCCGCCGCCGGATGATAAAGCGGCACGATGGCAAGATCGCCAAAGCTGGCATTAACCGCAAAAATTTGGCCGTGGATTGCGCCAATGCCTTTTATCTTATTTTTTAATCCATATTTTTCCAGCAAAAACGCGGCGGCGAAATTTCCCATCGCGCCGATAACCTTCGGACGGATAATTTCAATTTGCCGTTCCAAATAGGGCGTGCAAGCGGCAATTTCGGCGCTTTCCGGATTGCGATTTTGCGGCGGCCGGTCTTTTAGAATATTGCCGATATAAACTTCTTCTCTTTTAAATCCCGCCGATTCCAAAAGTTCGTCAAGCACTTTACCCGCCGCGCCGCAAAACGGCCGGCCGGTTTTGGCCTCATTTAATCCGGGCGCCTCGCCCACCAGCATTATCCGCGCGTTGTGATCCCCCTGCCCGATCACCGGAAAATAATTGTTTTGTTTGCGAAACTCGCAAAGCCCGCACTTTCGGCACGCCACCACCTCATCTTTAATCGCCTTCATCTTTTCCGTCTTTGACAATTTTTCCGAAATGTCAGCCATAATTTTCCTCTTTAATTTTTGTCATTTCGTGCTTCAGAAATTAAATGCGAATGCTAATCATTTGCCGGAAGCGCGGTGCAATTGATATAATCTTTTTCTTCGCCGTTTTCAAAAATCATCACGCTGTCGCCTTTGTCCCAAAAAATAAACGATCCATCCTCATTGGCATAGCGCGCGCCCGACGCCGAAATTGTTTGCGGCAAATCAAAATCGCGCCCGTCGTCCAAAACAACCTTCACGCTCCCCGCGGGAATCGGCATTTGCCCGGGTTCAATAAAAACCGGCTCGCCTTCATAAAATGACGCGTCCGCCGTTTTGCCGCCATCGCAAACATAAACCGCTCGCGCGATAAATTTTTGATCCTCGTTTAAATCTTGATCGGATGATTCGCTTCGGTCAAAAGATTTTTCTTCCTCAACCGGCGCGTTATTCTGGCGGCCGGCATACCAAACCGCCGCGACAGCGCAAATAATCACAACAATGGCAACCGCCCAAATATTTTTCTTCATATTTTTATTTTTTATATACCCTTAATCACTTTGAATTACGAAAATCGTTGAGGTAAGTGTTTTTGCCGGAGCATTATTTTGCGCGACCGGCGCAAAATACTAGGAAATTTTATAGCAATAAAATTTCCGTGCTCCACAAAAATGCTTGCCGAATAAGAGTTTTGTAATTCAAAGTGATTAATCTCCCGCTTTTATCCTACCCCCACCGATTTAAAAAATCAATTAAAAAAACGTCGGACCTACTGCGCGTAGATCTACTTCTTAGAAATAATTTTTGGCGGCAAATTCAAATTGCCGGATAAACAATTCTTTGAAAAAACGCGCGCTGTTTTGCTCATAGAACAAAATTACGGCTTTCTTGTAATCCGCTTCGTTGACGCTTCGATAGGAAATCGGACAAGCGCCATTCGCCAAAAGCGCGGCATTGCCCAAAATTCTTGCCGTTCTTTTGTTGCCGTCTTCAAACGGCTGAATATAGGAAATCATTAAAATCAACGCCAGCGCTTTTGAGAAAGGATTATCCAAATCATTGATTTTCGCAAGAGCGCGATTTAAACACTGTATGATTTTGGTTTTATCCCCCATGGGAGCGTATCTGGTGCCGATAATTCTCACCCGATTGGCGCGCACGCCCTTTTTCACGCCCAGACCTTCAATGAGCAATCCGTGCAGTTTTTCAACCATATGCAAATCCAATTTTTTGAATTCGCTTTTATTGGCGAAAATATAATCAATGGCGTTTTTGTGGTTGAGAATCATCACCGCTTCCTCTTTTTTGTGTCCGGCAGCTTCAACCCTTTCTTTAATTAAAATTTCAGTGTCAATCAAAGAATAAGTATTGCCCTCCAACTGCGACGATTTCCAACTCAACTCAATTGCCAATCTTTCAATTTCCTTTTTGAAAAAAAATTCGTCAATATTTTTGATGCGCACCAAATATTCATCGTTTATTTTGTGCAATCGAGCGAATTCTTCGGGCAAAAACAAGTTCGGCAATTCTTCAATAATTTCCGGATCAAATATCGTTTTGACGTCTCTTTCATCCGGACCTTTGGCAAAATAGAGCTCTGGGTCAAAAAACGCGTTGATCACGCCGGTCCAAACCGACAAATAGACCACCGCCCGCCCCTTGCCTTCTTTTCTTATTAATCCTTGCTTGATTAATAAATCCAAATCGCGCAAAACCGTAAAACGGGAAACTTCGCTTCCCAAAAATTCAATGATTTGCGCGTTGCCCGCAGATCGCTTTTGCGCGATAAAATCAATTATTTTTTGCCGTCTGGCATTTAATTGTTGCATAATTTTTCCTTAATTGTAGCATTTTGCAACAATCCCCGCAACAATTATTCTGAAATCTATCTCAAATTATCATCAAATTCATTCCACCCTTCGGGCGAACCATCCCATAAATTCATAAAGGCGGCTCTATGCAATTGAATCTAAGTCTTGGGTGATTTGGGTTTTTAGCTCGTTAATGTTGGCGAATTTTTTGATTTCTCTGACTTTGGAAATGATTTCCACTTGGACTTCTTTGCCGTAAAGGTCGCCGGAGAAATCTTTGAGATGAAGCTCGGCGGTGATTTGCTCTCCGAAAGTTTTTTGCGGACCAAAATGCAGCAATCCTGCAAATTCTTGATTGCCAACGCGCGCCCGCGCCAAATAGACGCCAAAATCAATCTCCAAATCGGTTTTGTTTAAATTGGCGGTGGGAAAGCCGATTTTCTTTCCCCGCCCCTCTCCGGCGATAACTTTGGCGCGAAAAATCATTTTCTATTTACTAATTTCTATTTTCTATTTACTATTTACTTTGAATTACGAAACTCTTATTCGGCAAGTATTTTTGCGGAGCACGGCAATTTTATTGCTATAAAATTTCCTAGTATTTTGCGCCGGCCGCGCAAAATAATGCTCCGACAAAAACACTTACCTCAACAAGTTTCGTAATTCAAAATATTTACTAATTTTCTTAATTCCGATAATCGTTTCCACCAGCGCCAGCGCGGTTTCCCCGCCTTTGTTGCCTTCGCCCGCTTTTGCCCGCGCGGCGGCCTGCGCCAAATTGTTGGCAGTGAGCACGCCAAAAGCAATAGGCACGCCGGAGTCAAGCATCACGCGCAATATCCCGTCGGTCACCGCCTTGGAAACATAATCAAAATGGGGAGTTTCGCCCCGCACCACCGCGCCAAGAGCGATGATGCCGTCAAATTTTTTCGTTTGCGCCAATTTTTGGCACATCAGCGGAATTTCAAACGCGCCGGGAACAAGAAATTTTCGCGCGGCGTCAACTTTGCATTGCTCCAGCGCCTCCATGGCGCCGTTTGCCAAACCGTCGGTAATTTCGCGATTAAATCTTGCCTGCACAACGGCAACCCGCAACCCTTGCCCGTCCATCGCTGTAAAAATATTATTTTCCATAGTTTTTTGTTTTTAATAATTGTTCCAAATAGCGCGCGATCATATCAACTTCCAAATTGACTTTATCGCCGATTTTTAATTCCGACAAATTGGTTACGGTCAAAGTGTGGGTAATCAAGCAAACCTTGAACCAATCTTTACCAATGCCGGCAATCGTCAAGCTCACGCCGTTGACCGCCGCCGAACCCTTGCGCGCGAAATATTTCATCAGCGGCGCGGAGGCATTGATAATCAAATCGGTATAGTCCCCGTCTTTGGCAATTTCTTTGATTATGCCGACGTCGTCAATATGCCCCGACACGAAATGTCCGTCCAGCCGATCGCCAATTTTAAGCGATCGCTCCAAATTAACGCTACTGCCCGCCGCGGCGTCTTGAAATTTGGTCAACCGCAAAGTTTCGGGCATTAATTCAACTTCAAATTCGTCTTTGGCGATTTTGACCAGCGTCAAACAAACGCCATCACAAGCAACGCTGTCGCCGATTTTGGCGCCGCGCAAAAAATTCGGCGCGGCAATCGCAAAATAAATCTTGCCATTTAAAGATTTTATTTTTTTGATCTTGCCTTTTTGGGTGATAATGCCGGTAAACATATTTTGAGAGTGTAGAAAAACTATCTTTCAACTGCAATTTCCATTTTTCGGCTACGAAAAATTCGTCAGTCGGCGGCATACTTTGAGCCAAGTATGCCTTCTTCTTCCT
>CAYOLX010000027.1:0-4914 GCA_964404915.1 uncultured Candidatus Saccharibacteria bacterium
CGCGACAAAATCGCGATGATTCGCGCCGGCAAATTCAACAAACCGGCAAAATCTTTCGCCAGCCATTAAACCAAATCATCATTTAACCCCAAAAGCTCCCGCAAGGGAGCTTTTGTGTTATCTTGAATTTTTTCAAAAATAGGATACAATTACTTTGTTTGCCAAAAGCTTTTTTACTCATCACTCATTACTCATCAACCATTCATTCGGACGATTAGCTCAGTTGGTTAGAGCGTTGCATTCACATTGCAAAGGCCGCTGGTTCAAGTCCAGCATCGTCCACACGTTTTAATTTAAAAATTGAGAATGAAAAAGTAAAAACGTAAATTAAAAATTTTAAATTTGAGATTTTCGTTTTTAATTTTTCATTTTTAGATTTTAATTTTTATCATGTCTTCTTCTAACAAACCGGTGAAAATTGTTTTTGGGTGTCTGGATTGGAGATTGCATCCGCGATTTGAAAACTATTTTTGTGACAAGGGGATTGCGGTTGATTTATGCGTTACCGCCGGATCGCTGAAAGGATTGATCGATCCCGCGACGCAGGATTTTTTTCTCAAACAAATTGAAATTTCAAAGAATCTGCACCATTGCCAAGAAGTTGTTTTGACCATGCATATGGATTGCGGCGCCTATGGCGGCTCGGCGGCATTTGGCAGTATTGATGAAGAAATCGCTTGCTATGAAAAGGAATTGCGGCGCGCCAAAGAAATTATCGGTCAAAAATTTCCCGATTTGCCGGTGAAAACATGGTTGATCGGACTTGATAAAAATAACGATGAATGGGAGATATCGCCCAAAGAAATAAATATTGATTAAAATTTTTGATTATTTTGGCGTCGCGAGCGCGATATGGCTAAATTTAACGATCTTAAAACTTTTCTCTATTCTTGGGGAGTGCTCACCAATACCATTATCGGCATTGGCATTTTTGCGTTGCCCTATGTCGCGTTAAAAGTCGGCTTGCCGCTGGCATTGCTCTATTTGATTGCGTTGGGAACGGTGGTGGGGCTGATCCATTCAATGTTTGGCGAAGTAGCGCTTAAAACCCCCGACTACAAGCGTTTGGTGGGATTTGCCAAAATCCATTTGGGACGATGGGCGCAGGTTGTGGCGATAGCAATCAGCATCATCGGATTTTTTGGTTCGTTATTGGCTTATATTATTATCGGCGGACAATTTCTTTACCAATTATGCGCTCCTTTTTGGGGCGGAACCGAAACTCTCTATGGAATCGTTTATTTCGCGCTGGGAGCGTTGTTCGTTTATTTGGGCATCAGCTTCATTTCGCGATTCCAATTCTGGGGATTGATATTATTTTTTTTGATCTTGATTTTGTTGGGATTAAAAGGGGCGCCGTTGATCGCTTGGGGAAATTTTTCTCTGCGCACGGGAGGCATTACTGATATTTTTCTTCCCTACGGACCGATATTGTTCGCATTTTGGGCAACCTCGTCTATTCCCGAGATTGAAGAAATACTGGGGCGCAACGGAACCAAAGGAATGCTGGGAAAGGTGATCGCCGCGTCAATGGCGACCGTGTTTTTTACTTATCTTTCGTTTATTTTTTTCATTGTCGGCATCAGCGGCGCCGGCACCGCTGAATCAGCGTTGGTGGGACTTCAAGAAGTTTTGGGGCCGAGCGTTGCCGCCGTGCTTTTCTTTTTGGGATTTATCACCACTTTCACTTCGTTTATCATCACCGGTTTGGCATTGAAAAAAATATTCGCCTATGATCTAAAGATCAATAAAAATTTAGCGTGGCTGATAACCTCGGCGGTTCCCATCGCGCTTTTTTTGAGCGGTTTGCGCGATTTTATGATGATATTTTCACTGATCGGCGGCGTGTTTTTGGCGATTGACGGCATCCTAATTCTTTTAATGTATCAAAAAATCCGGCCGGACAAAAAAATGATTGTTTGGCCATTGCTTTTAGTTTTGGCGGGCGGTATAATCTATGAGTTGGCCTATTATTTCTAAAATTTTTAAAAATTCCAGTGGCGCTTTCATACGTCATTATATTTCTTTTGTGTTGCGGCGCGCTCTATTTCGCGGGCAACTGGGTGGTGATTGGGACCGCGCGGCTGGCGAAGTTTTTTGGTCTTAAAGAGTTCGTGGTGGCATTTTTCGTGATGGCGCTGGCCGCCACTCTGCCGAATTTATTTCTGGCGATAATGTCGGTGGCCAATGGCGTTCCGGAGCTCGCGCTGGGCGATGTTTTGGGGGGCAATGTGGTGGATATGACGCTGGCAGTGGCATTGGCGGCGTTTTTTTCCAAAAAGGGGATTGACGCCAAGGGGCAAACAATCCAGACCAGTCTGATGTTCACTTTTGCCACCGCCGTCTTGCCGTTGGCGCTTTTGCTGGACAGTTATTTATCAAGAATTGACGGCATCCTGCTTTTGGCGCTGTTTTTCGTTTATGTTTATTGGCTTCTATCAAAAAAAGAAAGATTTAAAACTATTTACGACGGGCATCAAGTTTCCATCGGCAAACAAATAAAGTATTTTTGGCAGGATATCGCCCGAGTGGCGGGAGGAATTACCGGACTAATTATTCTCGCGCAAATTATCATTTTTGCCACCAATCAATTTTCCGCGGAAATGGGGGTTTCCCTGCCTTTGGTGGGAATTTTGATTGTCGGCTTGGGTAATTCATTTCCCGAGATTTATTTTGGCATTGTCGCCGCTAAGGCCGGCAACACTAAAATGATTTTAGGCGATTTGATGGGGGCGGTGATTATGGCCGGAACAATGGTTTTGGGATTCACGGCGCTGGCGTCTCCCATCAAAATTGATGATCTGGGAATGTTTGGCACGGCGCGTTATTTTCTTTTTGCCGCGGCGATATTTTTCTTAATTTGCGCCAAAAGCGGTCAAAAAATCACCAAAAAAGAGGGTGTGTTGCTTCTAGGTCTCTATATCACTTTTTTAATCACCGAAATCTTCGCCCGTTAAAATTCCGAATCATGAATTATGAATAAAGAATCATGAATAATGGTTCAGCGATTCTTTTGTTTGATTTCATCAATCTCAGCCTTGATTCGCGCGGCTTTTTCAAATTGCAGGTTGCGGCGCGCCAAATCCAGCTTGGCGGTTAATTCTTTTTGATATTCTTTAATAAATTCATCAGCGGGAAGTTTCTCTTCAATTTTATCCCGCGCCGACAGGGTTTCTTTGATTTCCTTATAGATAATTTCGGGCTTAATGCCATGTTTTTCGTTATACGCGGCTTGAATTTCGCGCCGGCGACCGGTTTCATCAATGGCGCGGCGCATTGATCCGGTGATATTGTCGGCATACATAATCACCAATCCTTGCGGATGCCGGCTGGCACGCCCCATTATTTGCACCAAAGAAGTTTGATCGCGCAAAAATCCCTCTTTGTCGGCATCAAAAATAATGATTAACGACACCTCGGGCAAGTCCAATCCTTCGCGCAACAAATTGATGCCTACCAGCACGTCAAATTTCCCCGCGCGCAAATTGGCCAAAATTTTGGGCCGCGCCAAGGTTTTTATCTCGGAATGCAAATATTCGGCTTTAATCTTGCGCGTTTTTAAGTGATCGGCCATCGCTTCGGCAAGTTTTTTGGTGATGGTGAGACATAGCGTGCGCTGGCCGATTTTTTTTCGTTTTTGAATTTCTTCAATCGCGTTGTCAATTTGATTTTTTGTGGCGCGAATTTCAATTTCGGGATCCAAAAGATAAGTCGGACGCACGATTTGTTCGGCAATTTGTTTTGAAGTCCTTTTTTCGTAATCATTGGGAGTGGCAGAAACAAAAATCGTTTGATTGATTTTTTCTAAAAACTCATTGTATTTCAACGGTCGATTATCCACCGCTGAGGGCAGGCGAAAGCCATATTCAATCAGCGGCTGTTTGCGCGCAAAATCTCCCGCCTGCATTCCGTGGATTTGCGGCACGGCAATGTGCGACTCGTCAATCATCAATAAATAATCTTTGGGGAAATAATCCAGCAGGGTGTAGGGAGCGGAGTCGGGCAAACGGCAATCCAAGTGGCGCGAATAATTTTCAATGCCGCGGCACCATCCGGTTTCACGGATAAGAGAGATGTCATATTCCGTGCGCCGCCGGATCCGTTCGGCCTCCATTAATTTTTCCCGTTTTTTGAAGAATTTCACCCGCGCTTCCATTTCCGCGCGGATGTTTTTTATCGCCGTTTCAATTTGATCGGGATCGGCGGTCCAAAATTTTGCCGGCCACAAATCAATTTCCAGCGCCGGCAAGAAACTGCCAAACGGCGCCGGACTTTGAGCCACGGTTTTGATTTGGCCGCCTTGAATTTCCGCGCGCGCGATGGTTTGCGCTCCGGCAAGCCAAACGTCAACAAAATTCATCCGCTTGCGAAATCGTCCCGGCGCCAGTTCATAGTCGTTTCTTTCATACTGTAAATCCAGCAGACGGCCGAAAAATTGTTCAAAGGTCATCGGATCGCCGGGTTTGACAATAAAACGCTCCCGCAAATAGGTTTGCGGCGATCCCAGATTATAGATGCAGGAAACCGACGCCACGACAATCGTGTCGCGGCGCGACAAGACGAATTGCACCGCTTCGTGACGCAAGCGGTCAATTTCTTCGTTAATCTTGGAGTCCTTTTCAATGTAGGTGTCAGTGGCGGGGATATAGGCCTCGGGTTGGTAATAATCATAATAGGACACAAAATAACCCACCGCATTGTTGGGAAAAAATCCCTTGAATTCCTCGTATAATTGCGCCGCCAGAGTTTTATTGGGCGAGATTACCAGCGCCGGTCGGCCGGTTTTTTCAATCACTTTTGCCATCGTGTAGGTCTTGCCCGACCCCGTCACCCCCAACAGCGTCTGAAAATCAAAACCGGCCCCAACTCCTCGGCTTAATTTTTCAATTGCCGCCCCCTGATCCCCCCGCGGCT
>CAYOLX010000027.1:5014-9413 GCA_964404915.1 uncultured Candidatus Saccharibacteria bacterium
TTTATCAAAAGGTGCGCGATTTCTTTCGGCAGTTTGGATAATTGCGCGTAATTCTTTGAAAATTTGCTGAACAGCTTTCCATCCTTATCGCCGATTTTTGCCAACGCGATTGTCGGAAGATCAAAACCTTTGGCGGCTTTCAATTGACCTTTGCCGCCGTCCAACAGGATTAGGTCGGGGAGCGCCCACTCTTGATGTTTCATTCGCCGTTTTAACACTTCCGCCAATGATGCCACGTCATTTTGACCCTCCACGGTCTTTATCTTAAATTTCCGATACTCATTTTTGTTCGGCAATCCGCCTTCAAACACCACCATTGACCCTGTCGCCAACGTCCCCTGCAAATTGGAAATATCATACCCCTCCACCCTCATTTTGCGGGGGTTTGACCCCCGCATTTTCTTTTCCGCGGGGGTCAGACCCCCGCAATTAATTCCATAAAAATTACCTTGGTAGATGAAGAGCAAAACGCGCAGGAGCGATATTATCTTGTCATAATCCTTTTTTGATTTTTTGGTTTTGTTGACGCATGGCGCCAGACATAACCTCAAATCATAGTAAAGACAAGGCTTTTTCGGAAGTCCCTCGCTGCGCTCGAGATCTGCGCTGCTACTTCGATTTCGGCAAGTGCGATAGGGAATTGCCTTGCGGATCTCCTTTAAAAATCCCTTCACCTCCCTTCCGGATACAAACGGCCCAAAATAATTATTTACAGAGGTTGAACCCCTGATAACTGACAGGGGTTCAACCCCTGTCAATTTTTTAATTTGGTGGGTCAAGTAAATACGAGGGAATTCATCATCGGAAAAAGCGGTTTGGGTTGGCTCGCCGCAAGCGATGTAAAAATAATTCTTGTCGTCTTTCCACTCCGCGTTCCAGCGGGGCTGAAGTTTTTTGATTAATTGCTGTTCCAGCAAAAGCGCCTCTTTTTCGCTTGAGGTTTGAACAAAATCAATATCGGCGATTTGGGCAACAAAATCAAAGCGGTGCTGATCGGGCTTTTGGAAATGATTTTTCACCCGCTTCTTCAAATTTTTGGCCTTGCCGACATAAATCACCCGCTCGGCATCATCCTTGAAAAAATATACTCCCGCCGCCTCCGCCAAATTTTCAATTTTATTTTTTAAGACATTATCCATCTTTTCAACCTACCACAAAGCGGGGACTTTTCAAGATGAGCTTTTGGGAGTATAATAATTACTCACGTAAAAATCACAAGCACCAAGCATCAAATCCCAAATTAAATTCCAATATTCAAGATTTAAATTTTAAATATTGATATTTGAATATTCTTTGGTCCGCCAATCGGCGGATTGGAATTTGGTTCTTGGAGCTTATTATTTTGTGGAAAATGATTTCATTGAGCTCACCGGCGTTCGGGTGCACAATTTAAAAAATATTAATGTCAAAATCCCCAAGAACAAGTTGGTGGTGATTTGCGGCATTTCGGGTTCGGGGAAATCATCGCTGGCGTTTGACACCATTTTCCAAGAAGGCCAGCGGCGATATTTGGAAAGCTTATCGTCCTACGCGCGGCAATTTTTGGGCGGGTTGAAAAAGCCCGACGTGGATAAAATCGCCGGTTTGTCGCCCACGATCGCGGTGAATCAAAAAACCATCTCTTCCAATCCGCGCTCCACCGTGGGGACGCTCACGGAAATTTATGATTACTTGCGCTTGCTCTATGCCCACATCGGCACTGCTCATTGCCCCAAATGCGGGCGGCCGGTGGCATCGCAAACTCCGCATCATATCGCCGACAAAATCTATGATGCCGCCGCGAAAAAAGAAATCTTTGTGATCGCGCCGGTTGTCGTCGCCAAAAAAGGCGCCCATGCCGGCGTTTTGGAGGAAATATACCGCTCCGGCTGGCCCAAAATGATTATTGACGGCATCACTTATGACAGCGCCGAAGCCAAAGACAAAATTCTGGACAAAAATAAAATTCACGATATCGGCGTGCTCATTGACGGATTTGATTTGAGAAAATATAACCCCGCCGTCGCCAAAAACAGCGGCAAAAAGAGCAAGCAAATTTCCAAAACCGAACGCGAAGCGCTGGCAGTCAAAAAGAAAAAAACGGAAAACATTTTAAAACAAGAAAAAGAAAGGATTTTGGCGGCGGTGAAAAAAGCATTAGAAATGGGGCAGGGGAAACTGATTGCCGACAAACCCTATTCCACCCGCTTTTCTTGCGCGGAGTGCGACATTTCCTTGCCCGATATTGAGCCCAAAATTTTCTCCTTCAACAGTCCCTATGGCGCCTGCAAAACCTGCCAAGGTTTAGGCAAACTGGCAAAAATCAATGAATCGCTGATTTTAAACCCTCGCTTATCATTAAATCAAGGCGCAATCTTGCCCTGGTTTTCTTTGGGAAGGTGGTCTTTGCGGACAATGGGCGTGCCTCATCAAAAATGGTCGTTGCAAAATTTGGCGGAAACGAAAAACTTTTCTTTGGATGAGCCGTTTGGCAATCTGCCCGAACATATCCGGCAATTGGTTCTTTATGGCTTGCCCTCCAAAGCTTTAGCGTCGGAGGGATCCTTGACAAAAGAGGGCGACTTAATCGGCTATGAGGGGGTTATCCCGCGCATGGAACGCGCCTATCGCGAAACCACTTCGGAATATTTGCGCGGGGAGATCGCCAAATATATGTCCGAAATTGAATGTTCGGCTTGCCGGGGCGCGCGATTGTCGCCCGAAGCGCTGAGCGTCAAAATCGGCGGCAAAAACATTGCCGAAATTTGCCGCCTGCCGGTGCGCGAAGAAATCGGTTTTTTTGACGGCCTGTCCGCGCAATTGCCGCAAAAACAAAAAGAAATCGCCGGTCCGTTATTAACTGAAATTCGCAAACGATTGAGTTTTCTGGAAGAAGTGGGCGTGGATTATATCAATCTCGGCAGAGAGGCCACCACGCTCAGCGTGGGAGAAAATCAGCGCATCCGCTTGGCATGCCAGCTGGGATCGGCGCTTTCCGGCGTGGTTTATGTTTTGGATGAGCCGACCGTGGGATTGCATCAGCGCGACGTGGATCGGCTGATCGGCGCGTTAAAAAAGCTCAAAGATCTAAAAAACACCGTGATTGTGGTGGAACACGATGAACAAGTGATCCAGGCCGCCGATTGGGTGATTGAAATCGGTCCGTTTGCCGGAACTCGGGGCGGCAAGGCGGTTTTTGAGGGCACGCCCAAACAATTATTGCGCGCCGCCACTTTGACCGGAAAATATCTGTCAAATAAATTATCAATGGCAACGGGATTCAAGAAAAAAGAGGTGAGCGAGCGCACGCTCTGGATGGAATTGTCCGGCGCCGCCGAATTCACGCTAAAAGATGTTGATCTGAAAATCCCGCTGGGAAAACTCACCGCGGTTTGCGGGGTTTCGGGATCCGGGAAAAGCACATTGGTGATTGAAACTTTGGCGGCAACGCTTTTGCGCGACATTATGCGCGCCCGCGCCGTCCCCGGAAAACACGAACTCTTAACCGGCGCCGACCACATCAATAAGGCGGTGCTGGTGGATCAAAGCCCCATCGGCAAAACACCGCGCTCCAATCCGGCGACTTATACCGGCGTGTTCAATTATATTCGCGAGCTTTACGCCCGCACGCGCGACAGCCAGATCCGCGGTTTTGATCCCGGCCATTTTTCGTTTAACACGCAAAAGGGGAGATGCCCCGTTTGCGCCGGCGAGGGTTTTCAAAAGGTGGAGATGTATTTTTTGCCCGACCTCTACGTGGAATGTGAAGCGTGCCTTGGCAAGCGATTCACCGCCGAAGTTTTGACGGCAAAATACCGCGGCAAAGATATCGCCGAAGTGCTAGCAATGAGCATTGACGAAGCAAAATCATTTTTTGCCGAAGTGCCGCCAATCAAAGAAAAAATGCAGCTTTTGTCCGACATCGGTCTGGGTTATTTGCAGTTGGGACAATCCGCCCCCAGTCTGTCCGGCGGGGAGGCGCAACGAGTGAAGCTTGCCACCGAGCTGGCAAAGCGCGACACCGGCAGAACGATTTATATTTTGGACGAGCCAACCGTCGGACTTCATTTTGACGACGCCAAAAAATTATTGATGATTTTGCGCCGCTTGGTGGAAAAAGGCAACACCGTGATTTTCATTGAACACAATCTGCAATTCCTCAAAGAAGCCGACTGGTGCGTGGAACTCGGCCCCGACGGCGGCGACAAAGGCGGCCAAATCATTTTCACCGGCACCCCCGAATCCCTGGCCAAATCCCGCACCCCCACCGCCAAATTCCTGAAATAAAAATCACCAAACCCCGAATTAAAATCTGGTGAGGTCAAACCTCGCCAGATTTTTGTTTTTTTATTGACTGGTAAATGATATTTTGGGTCTGTTGCCGAATTGGCTTTGGCTGCAATTTCCATCTTTCGGCTGC
>CAYOLX010000028.1:0-9328 GCA_964404915.1 uncultured Candidatus Saccharibacteria bacterium
ATTAAATGATTAAATAATTTTATGAGCTTACACATCGGAATCGTGGGGTTGCCCAATGTGGGTAAGTCCACATTGTTCAAAGCCATCACCAAAAAACAGGCGGAATGCGCCAATTATCCGTTTTGCACCATTGAGCCTAACATCGGGGTGGTGCCGGTTGCCGACGAGCGAGTTGATCAATTGGCCGAATTGACCAAATCGGCAAAAAAAATTTTCGCCACGGTGGAATTCGTAGACATCGCCGGACTGGTGAAGGGCGCGGCAAAAGGGGAGGGATTGGGCAACAAATTTTTGCAAAACATCCGCGAAACCGACGCGATTTTATACATTCTGCGCGCTTTTCCCAATGAAAAGATCATTAACACACAAAATTCCATTGACACTTGGCGCGACAAAGAAATTTTGGACACCGAATTGGCGTTAAAGGATCTGGAAACCGTGTCAAAACGGCTTGAATCGGTAGAAAGCGAAGTGCGCGGCAACAAACCCGGCGCCAAAGAAGAAATGCAGGCATTGCAAAAAGCAAAACCGCTTTTAGAAGAGGGAAAAATATTATCCGAAATTGAATTCACCGCCGAAGAAAAAAAGAATATCAATCGTTTGCAGCTGCTCACGATAAAGCCGCGCCTTTATGTTCTAAACGGCAAAACCGATGAAATGGGGGAGAATATAACCCAAAAATTCGCGGAAAAAAATTTGCCCCATATTGTGATTGACATTTTGGGAGAAAGCGAAGGCGAAGGTCTCACCGAACAAGAAAAAAATGATTTTGATTTGCCGTCGGGAAAAAATCTGGATCTGTTAATCAAAAAATCTTATGAACTTCTGGATTTAATCGCTTTTTTCACCACCGGACCGGATGAAACCCGCGCCTGGACTTTAAAAAAGGGGAGCGTGGCTCCCGCCGCGGGAGGAGCGATTCACACCGATTTTGAAAAAAAATTCATTCGCGCCGAAGTGATTAATTGGCAAGAACTGATTACCGCCGGCGGATTTTCCCAAGCGCGGGAAAAGGGACTTTTGCGCACCGAAGGCAAAAAATACATCGTCAAAGACGGCGATGTGATTGAAATCCGCGCCAACGCATGATAAAAAATATTTAAGATTTATTATTTATTTTGAATTACGAAATTTGTTGAGGCGAGTATTTTCGCCGGAGCATTATTTTGCGCGACCGGCGCAAAATACTAGGAAATTTTATAGCAACAAAATTTCCGTGCTCCGCGAAAATACTCGCTGAATAAGAGTTTCGTAATTCAAAGTATTTATTATTTAGGATTTAGGATTTAGGATTTTTTTAGAATTTAGTGCTTAGAATTTAGAATTTGAAACATATGGATCAAAAAGAAATTTTCGCTTTGGCGATTTTGATTTTTGCGGGAGTCGCGCTCATCGGCGGCTGCGTCATTTTCATTCAATACCAAAGCAGCAAAATGTCGCTGATGTCGCCAAAAAAACCGACGCCGGTAAAAATTGAACCGGCCGCGCCACCAATTACCCCGGAAGACAAACAAAAAGAAGAACAAGGTAAAGATCAAGATATCATCAAAAATTTTGACGAATGCGTTGCCGCCGGCAACCCCGTGATGGAATCCTATCCAGCAAGATGCAAAACTGCCGACGGCAAAACCTTCGCCGAAGATATCGGCAACGAAATGGAGCTGACGGATTTAATAATAATTTATTCGCCGCGGCCAAACGCGAAAATCGCCAGCCCGCTGACAATCAGTGGCAAAGCGCGCGGCAGCTGGTTTTTTGAAGCCGATTTTCCCGTGAAACTGCTTGACGCCGCCGGCAACATTATCGCTTCGGGAATCGCGGTCACGCAAAGCGAATGGATGACGCAAGATTTTGTGGAATTTTTAGTTACCCTTGAATTTGAAATTCCGCCAACCGCGTCCGGCAAACTGATCTTGGAAAAAGACAACCCCTCCGGCCTGCCCGAACACGACAACCAATTGATCGTCCCCATAAAATTCTAAATATTGTGCGACATTTAAACAAACAAAGAACCGCCAAAAGCGGTTCTTATTGCTAATGTTCAATATTTAATGTTCACTATTTACTATTTTTTAAATTCCTGCCGCTGTGAAATTGGCGGTGGATGTCGCGCAAGCGCTTGTTGGTTACGTGGGTGTAAATCTGCGTGGTCATAATGCTGCGATGCCCCAAAAATTCCTGGATAGCGCGCAAATCCGCCCCTTGGGAGAGTAAATCCGTCGCCATGGAGTGGCGCAAAGTGTGAGGCGTGGTGAACAACGGGATATTGGCGATGATCGCGTATTTTTTTATTGCGCGCTCAATGGATCGCGCCGTCAGGCGTCTTTTGGCGTCGCGCCGGGCGCGAAAATTAATGAACAGCGCTTTTTCTTCCTTTGAGCAAAGATTGTCGCGGATTTTTAGGTATTTTTTTATCCATTCCAGCGCCCGCGCGGAAAAATAAACCGTGCGCGGATATTTGCCCTTGCCGATAATGCTCAATTCCAATTCTTTGCCGTCTTTTAAACCCGCGAATTGCTCGCGGTTCAAACCGACCAATTCGGCAATGCGCAATCCTGTGGAAAACAGCGATTCCAAAATCGCGCGATCGCGCACGCCGGCGTTATCGTTTTCATCGGGTGCCAGCAATAATTTTTCCACCTGATCCAAAGTCAAGAATTTCACCGCTTTTTCTTTTTTGGCGTCTCGCGGTAATTTTATCTTATCCGCCGGCAACGCGACAATATCCTTTGCCGTAAAATAGCCCAATAGCGCCCGCAAAGCGATCAGGTAGTAGTTTTGGGTGGCTTTAGACAAATTATCGCCCCTCGCGTCAATAAAACGGCTCAAATGGACCCGATACGCCCAAATATCGTCGGCGGTAAGCTCATGGGGCAAAATTCCGTCTTTTTTGGCGTTTTTTAGCCAATTGATGAATTTTTGCAAATAACGGCGATAGTTGATTTGGGTGTTTTGCGACAGCCCTTTTTCCACCTCGCAATAATCAAGAAAGTCGGGGATATGGGTGATGATTGATTTGTTTGAGTTATTCATTTTGTTTGGAATTAAACGGGGGGATTTAATTATATTTCAATGGAACAAAAACAAAAAGGACAAAAAAATAAATTAAAAAAATTAAAAAATAATAAAAAAATTAAAAAAGCATCAGAGAAGTGGTCTAAATCCGGTCAAGTCCGATTCAAGCCGATATTAATCGCCATCAACCGGATTTTAGGGGTAAAATACCGATTTTGGCGATTTTTTGCAAAAATCGCTTCACAACGCCCATTAACCTATATTGTGCGACATTTAATATACCCATACAAACTATCGCACAATCCTTTCCCCCGCGGCCAGCTCTAATAAATAAATTTGCCGATAAACCATTGCTTCATTCGCGGCCACCTGTCCTCTTGGAATTTTTGATATAAATTTCGCGCGTCCTCTTGAGTTTCCCCGGCTTGCCGCGCGATATTTTCTTTGGTTTGCGGCAATTGCCGCGCCGCGTAATCCCGCCCTTGGCCGATAACATCCCTCATCCGATCAACAAAACTTTCCGGCACAAAAACAATCCCCGCGACAACCAGAACCAAAAATAACGCCAGTTTGAAAATGCCAAACATTATCGAGCGAATAAATTCGGCGCGCATATTGAACCGTTTAACATTGCCGCGGCGGCGGCGATTCTTGCCAAGCTTTTTTCTTTGCCCAAAACATCGGCCATCTCAAACGGACCGATTGACATTTTTTGACCGCAAAGCGCCACGCGCAAGGGCCAAAGCAAATAGCCGCGGTCTTTTTCAGGTTTGCCGATTGACAAATTAAATTCCGAAACTTGCGGCAAAACCGCTTGCTCCAAAATTCGGCAACCCCAATCCCCCGTTTCTATTTTTAAAAATATATTTTGAATTTTGTCAAGAGCAAGTTTTGTTTCCGAAAAAGACGCGTCCTTCCATTTGAGCAATTCTTTTTCGTAGCGCATGTCCTTGGTAAAAAAATAATCCGAGATTTCGACGATTTCAGACAGTTTTTTTAATCGCGGTTGCTGATAAGCAGTTATTTTTTTGATAAATTCAAAATCAACCCGCTCTCCCGTTCGCGGATTTTTATAAAAAATTTTTTCACCGGATTTTTCTTCGGCTAAAAAACCAGCCGCGACAAAATACGGCAAGCAAAGTTTTGCCAAACTTTGAATATCATATCGTTTAATATAATTTGAGTTTAAATAATCAAGCCGAACGGAATTGAACACCGCTCCCCCTTTTTGTACTTTATCCAGGGAAAAATCCCGCAACAATTCCTCCATGGAATAAATTTCTTTTCCCGTGCCCGGATTCCAGCCCAAAAACGCCGTGAAATTAATCAGCGCTTCGGGCAAATATCCCTGGCGGCGATAATCGGTTACCGCCACCGCGCCGTGGCGCTTGGAAAGCTTGCTGCGATCAGCGCCCATAATAATCGGCAAATGCGCGTATTGAGGGCGCGGCATTTTTAATGCCTCCTGAATCAAGATTTGCTTGGGAGTATTTGAAATATGATCTTCGCCGCGGATAATATCGGTAATTCCCATTTCAAAATCATCAACGACAACCGTAAAATTATATAATGCCGCGTCCGGATTCTTGGCGATCACAAAATCGCCGATCAACGCCGCGTCAAATTCAATCTCGCCGCGCACCAAATCATTGAACTTTATCTTTTTTCCCTCGGCGCGAAAACGAATCACCGCTTTTTCTCCGCGCGCCAACCGGCTTTGCGCTTCTTGCGGCGAAATATCGGCGCAAGCTCCCGAATAAATCGGCGCTTCTCCCCGCGACATTTGATATTGGCGGCGCGCCTCCAATTCTTCGGCGGTGCAAAAACAATAATATGCTTTGCCCTCATCAATCATTTTTTGCAAATAACGGCGATAAATTTCCGTCCGGCGGCTTTGATAAAAAGGACCCTCATCCCAATCAATTCCCGCCCATTTCAATCCGTCCAAAATATCATCGGCATATTCAGGTTTTGATCGCTCCCTGTCGGTATCCTCCAAACGCAAAACCACCTTGCCTCCTCGCCGGCGGGCAAAAAGATAATTAAAAAGCGCCACGCGCAATGTGCCGATGTGCATAAATCCCGTCGGCGACGGCGGGATCCTCACTCTTGTTTCCCCGATTCTTGATTTATTGTTATCACTATCCATAAAAAATCAGCGCTTATTTTGAAATATATTTAACAATATAATCGGCAATCGCCTCTCCCGCGTCAAGGCGCGCGAATTGCGCCGCGGCTTGAGACATTGCCACCATTGTTTGGGGGTTGGCGAATAAATCCGCGATTTTTTCCAAAAACAGATGGCGCGTGAAGTTCTCCTCTTCCATCACTAGCGCGGCGCCGGTCTTCGCGTAAATGTAGGCATTTTTGACCTGATGATTTTGCGCGGCTTCGGGCAACGGAATCAAGACGCTCGGTTTTTTCGCGGCGGCAATTTCAAAAATGCTTCCCGATCCGGCGCGGCTGACAATCAAATCAGCGGCGGCATAGATATCGGCCAAGGTTTTTTCATCGGCAAATCCGATTGGATGATAATAATCCAACAAATTTTCTTTAACCATAATTTTTGATTCCTTCACCACTTGGTCAAAGTTGCGCGGACCGACAATGTGCACCGCTTCATACTTTTGCATCAAATCCCCCATCGCGTCCAATATTTTGTCATTAATTCTTTGCGCCCCTTGAGAACCGCCGAAAATCAGAATTAACGGCCGGCCGCCTTTGATTCCCAGCTTCTTAATTGCCTCCTCTTTTGATCCTTGCGCCAACTCGCGGCGCATGGGATTGCCGACCGCGAGCGTCTTGCGACCCGAAAATCCCTCCGTCTCGGGAAAGGCCGTAAAAATCACTTTAGCGTAACGAGCGGTTTTTTTCACCGCCATGCCGGCAACGCTGTCGGATTCTTGCAAAAACACCGGCACGCGCAAAAGCCGCGCGGCCAGCGCCACCGGAAAAGAACCATATCCCCCCTTTGAAAACACCGCGTCGGGATTAATAAAAAAAATCAGAAAAAAAGATTGCAAAATTCCCAACGGGATCTTGACACAAATATCAATCAAATTTTGCATGATCGCCAAATGGTCGGCATAGCGCCTCACCTTTCCCGCCAAAATTGAACGAACCTTAACCCCTTCTTTTGCCAACACGACTTTGCAAAAATTGTCTTTGGGACCCAAATAGGAAAGTTTGACCGCATTGCCGTATTTTTTGCGCAATTCGCGCACCACCGCGGCGATCGGATAAATGTGCCCCCCCGTGCCCCCGCCGGTTAAAATTATTTTCATTGCTTTTTGATTTAAAACAGATATTATATTGAGAGTGTAGAAAAACTATCTTTCAACTGCAATTCCCATCTTTCGGCTGCGAAAAATTCGTCAGTCGGCGGTATACTTTAAGCCAAGTATGTCTTCTCCTTCCTCATTTTTCTCGCGCGAAAGCTGAAAATTTCGTTCTGAAAATAGTTTTTCTACACTCTCATATTGCGATATTACAATAATTTTATCAAATTTTAAAGCCCGAAAATTCATGAGCGGCTTTGACGGGAAATATTAAGAATCAACCCCAAAGCAACCAACGCCGCCATCGTCGCCGTGCCGCCATAACTCACAAACGGCAACGGCGTGCCGCTGAGAGGAATCAGACGCGCGGTGGAAGCGATATTGACCATCGCTTGGACAACGATCCAAAAAGCGATTCCCGCGACCGTCAAATATTCAAATTTTCCCCGGCTGGCGCGCGCGATCGCAAAGGATCGCCAGGCGAAAATAATAAAAAGACCCACCAAAACCGCGCCGCCGGCAAACCCCAACTCATGGGCATAGGGCGCGAAAATTGAATCGCCGATTAATTCCGGCAAAGAAGCGTATTTTTGCGAAGAAGAACCAAATCCTTGCCCGAAAATTCCCCCCGAACCGATGCTGATTAACGCTTGGCTTGATTGAAATCCTTTTCCCAACGGGTCAGCTTCCGGCGCCAACCACGTGGAAAGACGATCCACTCGATAGGGCGCGAAATAAACCAGTGCCGCCAATCCGATAATTCCGGTCAAAACGATAATGATGGAATGTTTCAGCGGTGTCCCGGACAAAAAATACATCACCCCCGCGGTAAGCGCGATGATTCCGAAAGTGCTCAAATCAGGTTGTTTTAACAATAGAAAACCAATCAATCCCACCACCGCGGCAAACGCCGCCAAAGTGTTTTGAAATTCTTGAGATAAATTTTTATTCTTTTTGGCGGCTTCAGTCCGGGACGCCAGCCAACTGGCCAAATACAAAATAAAGATTGGTTTTATGATTTCCGACGGCTGAATAGTGGCAAATCCCAAATGTATCCATCTTTGCGCGCCGCCGGCGGAAAATCCAAGCCCCGGAATAAATACTAGAATCAATAATAAAACCGAGATTAACAATAATGCCGGCGACAACCTGCGAATCAAAGAAAGCGGCATTTTATAGGCGATAAACCCCAAAATCAGCCCGGGGAAAACGCCAAAAAACAATTGATGGCGAATCAAATAATAGCTGTCGCCATATTTCACCTGTGAAAGCATTGCCGACGCGCTGGATAAAATCATCAACCCCAAAACCAGCGCCGCCCCAACGACCCATAATATCATAAAATCCGGCTTGCTTGTTTGTTCTTGGCTATTCATTATAAGCGGATTTTTTAAAAAGACATTCTTTAAAGCGATTGCCGCGATCGGCATAATCGGCAAATCCGCCAAAACTCGCCGAGGCCGCCGAAAGCAGGCAAATTTCACCTTTTTTTGTTTTTTTGAAAACCAAGTCAACCGCTTCATCCATTGTATTGACAAAAAAACACTCCAAATCGCTCAATCGGCCGCTTTTTTGTGAAAATTCCGCCCGAGTTTTGACTTCTTCCCAAATTCTTGACCCGGTGGTCGGAAAAAGAATTAAAGTTTTTAAATTACTCTCCAAAATGGCGGCGGCAAGTTTGTCAAACGGCTGGCCGCGGTCAAATCCTCCGGCAATCAATGTCGTTGTTCGAGCGCCCAGCGTCTTTAGCGCCGCCGCCGCGCTTTCTTGTATGGTTGACAGCGAGTCATTATAACAATCAATGCCGCGAAAACTCCCCGCAAATTCCAAGCGATTCGCCAGCGGCTCAAAACCCGCGTTGGCCGCGTTAATATCTTTGTCGCCAACATTCATCAATCTGCCGATTATCGCGCCAATTTTGGCGTTCTCCAAATTAAAGTCCCCCGCCAATTTGCCCTTTTGTCGAAACTTATATTTGTATTTGGCAAAATCAATTTTTCGCGCGATTGATTTTTGAGCAATTTCAACCGTCTCCGGAATTTTACCATTATAAATCAAATAATCCTTTTTTGACTGATGGATGGCAATATTTGCTTTAGCGTTGATATATTCGGAATAGTCCCGATAGTAATCCAAGTGCTCCGGATATATATTCGTTATCACGGCGATATGCGGACTTTGCCTCAAATTATATAATTGATGCGCGGAAAGTTCGCAAACAAAAATTGTTTCTTTGTCCGCCGCGTCCAAATAGGAAAGCATTGGTTCGCCAATGTTGCCCAGCAAAAAAATTTTTTTGCCGGTTTTTTTGAGGATCTGGCAAATGATTGACGCCGTGGTGCTTTTCCCTTTGGTGCCGGTGACGCCGATTATCGTCCCCGGGCATTTCTTAAAGAAAATTTCCGTCTGAGAGATTATTTTTTTTTGCCGATAGGCATCTTCCACCTCATGCAAATGAATGGGAATTCCCGGCGATTTGACAATCAAATCATAGTTTTTCAACGATTCCAAATAATCAATGCCGCCAAAAAATCTGACGCACGGATTTCGCGCCAAAAGCTCCCGCGCCGGCTTTGACAATGCTTCAATTTCCGCGCGATCGGCAACCGCGACTTCCGCGGCGGAATGTTTTGCCAAAAAGTAGCGCAAGCTGTCGGTTCCTTCGCGCGCGAATCCCAATATTAATATTTTTTTACCCGAATAATTATCCATACCTAATTATTTTAACATAAGCCAAACAAAAAAAGGAGAGGTGGAAACGTTGCCCTCAATCATCCCCAAAGCCGTTTTTGGGACGCTTGGCGAAAACGTTTCTCAGAGCTCTCCTTGATGTATGGGGCGGGAACACCGCCCTTATAAAAGAGATTATTCCGAAAACAATTCGTTTCTTTCAAAAAATTCATTCTTTTGAAAAAAATCATTTTCGAAATCTTCCATTTTCAACGTGCTTTCTCTTCCCGACAATATAAATTCCCTCTCTCACGATATTATTCTACCCCTTCTAATGAATATGTCAAACCAAGTTATCCACACCC
>CAYOLX010000029.1:0-9121 GCA_964404915.1 uncultured Candidatus Saccharibacteria bacterium
GGCGCGGATTGTAGGGGCGCGGATTGTAGGGGCGCGGATTGTAGGGGCGAATGATTATTCGCCCTCGCCGGTTTTACCGCGGCATTAAGCAGATTTTGCAAAATGTTGGCATCCACGGTTTCCAACAAAACATGAAATTGGCGATTGGCTTCGTTTTTATATTCCACCAACGGGTCCCGCTGGCCATAGGCGCGAAGACGGGTGGCGTCGCGCACGCTGTCCATCAATTCCAAATGTTCTTGCCAGAAAAAATCAATTGTCCGCAGAGCGATAAATCTTCCGGCGGCGATCATCGCCTCTTGGCCGTTATCCTCTTCCCGTTTTTGATAATCCGCCTCGGTGCCGCCTTTTTGCGCCAATTCCAAAAGATAATTTCTCATCTCTTCATCGTTTTTTTGCAAAATATCATCTCGTTTTTTATAGATCACCTCGCGCTGCTTGTTTAGCACACTGTCATAATCCAGCAAATGTTTGCGAATATCAAAATGAGATCCTTCAATTTTGGTTTGCGCTTCTTCAATCCGTTTGGAAACCATTTTTGATTCAATCGGCATATCATCGGGAACTTTCAGCATTTCCATCAATTTTTTCATCGCGTCTCCCGCGAATATCCGCGCCAGATCATCTTCGGTGGAAATGAAAAACTGCGTCGTGCCCGGATCGCCTTGCCGGCCGCCGCGACCGCGCAACTGATTATCAATGCGGCGCGCTTCATGGCGTTCGGTGCCAATAATAAACAATCCGCCGGCATCACGCACTTTTCTTGCTTCTTCGGGTTCGCAAGGATTGCCGCCCAAAATAATGTCCACGCCGCGTCCGGCCATATTGGTGGCAATGGTCACCGCTCCCGATCGACCGGCCTGAGCGATAATTTCTCCTTCCCGTTCGTGGTTTTTGGCATTAAGAATTTCATGCTCCACTCCCTCGCGCGCTAATATTGAGCTTAACAATTCATTTTTTTCCACCGAACGCGTGCCCACCAGCACGGGCTGGCCTTTTTTATGGCGTTCTTTAATCTCGGCCGTCACCGCTTTGAATTTGGCAATTTCAGTTTTATAGATTCGATCCGGCAGATCAATTCTGATCTGCGGTTTGTTGGAAGGAATCGGCACGCAATCCAAATGATAGACTTTATCAAACTCTTCGGCGGAGGTCATCGCCGTGCCGGTCATTCCCGCCAATTTTTTATACATCCGAAAAAGATTCTGAAATGTAATTGACGCCAACGTGAGCGACTCGGCCTGCACCGCCACCCCCTCTTTGGCTTCAATCGCTTGGTGCAATCCGCCCGACCATCTCCGCCCGGGCATCAATCTTCCCGTGAATTCATCAATAATCACCACTTGACCGTCTTTGATCACATAATCGCGATCCAAACGATAAAGCGCTTGCGCGCGCAACGCTTGCTCCAAATGATGCAAATATTTAATTCCCTTTTCTTCATAGATGTTGCCCATTCCCATTATCTTCTCCACTTTGGCAATTCCCTCCTCAGTAAGAGTCGCGGCGCGATCTTTCTCATCAATTTTATAATCAGTATCAGGCGACAAGCGCGGAATGATGCGCGCGAAATCCTGATACCATTTGGAGCTTTCCTCGTCAGGCGCCGAAATAATCAGCGGCGTGCGCGCTTCATCAATCAAAATGGAATCCACCTCGTCAACAATGGCATAGTTAAATCCGCGCTGAACCTTGTCTTCGGCGCGATAGACCATATTGTCGCGCAAATAGTCAAACCCGAATTCATTGTTGGTGCCATAGGTAATATCGGCGGCATAGGCCTCTTGGCGCGAACACGGCCGCAAAAAGTCCTGCGACACGCGAAACGATCCCAGGCGGTCGCGCGCCTCATCCTCGGTTTCTTGCGCCTGCTTATATTCGGGATCATATAAAAATGATTGCGCATGATTGATGCACGCCGTTGACAATCCAAGCGCGCGATAAACCTGCCCCATCCAAACGCAATCGCGGCGCGCCAAATAATCATTGACGGTGATCACGTGAACTCCCGCGCCCGAAAGCGCGTTTAGATAGACCGGGCAAGTCGCAGTCAAAGTTTTGCCTTCGCCGGTTTTCATTTCGGCGATTTTTCCCTGGTGCAAAACAATGCCGCCGATGATCTGCACGTCAAAATGGCGCTGGCCCAAACTGCGCCGCGCCGCTTCGCGCGTCAACGCGAACGCTTCAGGCAAAATATCTTCAAGGGTTTCTTGCGCCGCCAAGCGTTTTTTCAACGTTTCGGTTTTTTGGCGCAAATCGGCATCATCCAATCCTTGCAAATCCTTTTCAAGCGCGTTGATTTCTCCCGCCAGCGGTTGAAGTTTTTTGAAATAATTTTTGTTTTCGTCGCCGAAAATTTTGGTGAGTAATGACATGTTAAAAGTTAAAAACTCAAAATGAAAAGTTTAAAACGAAAATGCGCGTCTCATTTACGCCTTTCGCTTTACGCTTCCTCATTGTAGTCCAAATCGCAAAAAAAGAAAGGGGGCGGCCCTTTCTTGTTAAACATCTCAAAATTATTTACTTGCGGGTTTTGTCAAGAAGTTTTTCTTTAAAATCGGTGATTTGGCGCTGGAGATTGTCGCGCGCGGCAACAATCGCTTTTTCCAGATCATCGGCGCTTTCCGCGGTGCGCAATTTGTTACGATGAAAAGTTATCAAAACCTCGGCGCGGAAAATATTGCCCTTGCGCTGGCCGGCGGTGGTTTTTCCCAATTCAACGGCCGCGTCAATTTTTGATTTCATTCCGGGAAGATTATCTCCATCTTCCTGAAAAAAATCAAAATATTTTTCCAGCGACAAAATTTTATCCTCGGCGAATTCCCGCAATTCCGGAGAAAGCTCAAAATTTTTGGTTTTGATAATGATATTCATTGTTTTTATTTATTACCCCTCTAAAACAACAAAGGGATATTTTTTAATATTCCTTTTGTTGTGAAAGACGCTTTAATTATCGATTGCAAACTTTCTTCTTTCCCTTTTTCGCGCCGGCTTTTTTCTTCGGGCGCGATTTTTTTTGTTTTGGAACCACCGGCATAATATTTCAATTAAAGCTTTTTATTTTCCTCCCGAACCGGGCGCGAACTACTTCTTTTTCTTTGTGCCGGCTTTTTTCTTCGGAGCCGCCTTTTTCTTCGGCGCGGCTTTTTTCTTGGGAGCCGCTTTCTTTTTCGGCGCCGCTTTTTTCTTGGTTGCCATTTTATTTGTTGATTATTTTTTAAAAATCCAAAACGATCTCGACCGTTTAAAAATTTTGCTCGCGAAATTTTTGTCAAAAAAATTTTCGCGACCCTGATATGTTTATTTTTTCACGCAAAAAAACTTTGTCAAGTGTGGATAACTCCGTTTTTTATTTTTAAAAATAAAAAACGGAAATTCCAATTTCCAATTTACAAATTACAAATAAATTCAAAATTTAAAATTTGCGTTTTACGCTTCCACGATTTCAATTTCTTCTCGCAAATCAACATTAAATTTTTCTTTGGCGGCGGTTTTGATTTGCGCGATTAAGCCCAAAACATCGCGGGATTTGGCGTTGCCAAGATTAACAATGAAATTGGCGTGCTTTTGAGAAACTTGCGCCCCGCCGCGAATTTTTCCTTTAAACCCGCAATCTTCAATGATTTTACCGGCAAAAAGCCCCGGCGGGTTGACAAACACCGATCCCGCCGACGGATACTCCAGCGGTTGAGCGGCTCTTTTTTTGGCAAAACATTCCTCCATCGCCAAAATTATCGCCGCCCGATCGCCCTTGCGCAAATAAATCTCAGCGCCGGTGATCAACAGATTTTTATTTTGCTTGAAAGTGCTGCCGCGATAAACAAACTCGCAATCATCTTTGCCAAAATTTTTGGAAATATTTTTTTTGGGCAAAATTTCCAGCGCGCGGACTTTTCCCACCGACTCTCCGATTTCATGGCCAAACGCCCCGGCATTGCCGCGAATCGCGCCGCCCGCCGTCCCCGGAATTCCCGCGGCCCATTCCATTCCCGTCAAATCATTGTCGCGCGCGAAATTCACCAGCGCCGCCAAGGATGTTCCCGCGCCGACATCAAGCCGCGCGCCTTCACTCTTTTCTTCAATAACTTCAATGCCGCGATTTTCCATTTTTAAAACCAATCCGTCGAATCCGGCATCGGAAAAAAGAATGTTGCTGCCGCCTCCCAACACAAAAACTCGCTCTTTGTTTTCATGCGCGATTTTTAATCCGGCGACAATTTCCTCCTCGCCGCGCGCCAAAAACATCGTCCGCGCCGGTCCGCCGATTTTATAGGTGCAATGATTCGCCAGCGATTCATTTTTTCTAATATCAGCCATAATCATTATATTTCCAGCGATTTAATAGGTCTGTTGCCAAATTAGGTTCAGAACGAAATTTTCAGATTTTGAGCGAGAAAAATGAAGAGTGAGGAGGCATATTTAAGCTAAATCTGTCGACGAACGATGAATTTTTCGGATCCGAAATATGGAAATTGCAGTTGAACCTAATTTGGCAACAGACCCTTAATATAAGGCAAAAACAATTTAACCCGCTTAACATCGCTATCATCCGTTAAAAACGGCTTCACATCTTCGGCCATCGCCTCAAAATCAAAATCGGCGGCTTTGGATAATAGTATATTTTTAAGATCACTGCCGTCTTTTATGCCTAATTTGACGTCTAAATATTCATAATTGGGCATCGTCCGCGATAAAAGAAACACAATATCGTAAAAGTCGCGCCCCTTGGCTCGTTTGCGATTCAACGCGGCATATATTTTTTGCGACAAAATAATATCAACGGGCGTTGCGTATATTTGAGTGAACACATCAAATTTATTGATATTTTTCAGCTCTAGGCCATATTCAAACAAATGCGGCGCGGTATCAATCTGAATCACAATTTTTTCTTGGCGTAAATCGGATAACTCATTGTCAAAAAGAACTTCGGGCAACTTCACATAACAGCGATATGTCCCCTTGAAAACATTTTTTATTTCAACTTGATACCCCTGCCTTGCCAAATCAATGCGGATTTTATCAGCGAGCGCAGTAAAATCTTCTTCCGTGAGACCGAAATTGTCAAAATCCAAATCTTCCGAGAAACGGGGGCTCCCATAAACAATACGCAACGCGGTTCCGCCCAAAAAAGACATTTTCTGCCCCGGCTTGGAATTAAAAATAATTTCCAATATTTTATATTGCAAATACTCGCGCAAAATATTGCGCTTGAATTTTCTTTCCGGTTTGGAATAATATTCCGCTATTTGCGACAGATTAAGCATTGAAATATTTGATAAATTTCTTGGCGCGGGCGGTTAGAGCTTTGCTTTTGAATGCCGCCAGATATTTTTCCCACTTTTTCATATCCGCCCTTTCCTTGAATTCATCATAATTAAATCTCATTCCTTGAAAATCTTCATTCTCTTTGATTTTTGGTTTTAAATAAAGATAATCAAGCAATGTTTTTTCAATTTCCGCGATAGAATAATAATAATCGCCTTGCCGGCGCAATTCATAGCCGAACATTAATTCCGGCTTGATGTGCCGATAGGAAAAATTACCGACTTCGGTTTTAAAAGAAGCGGTTTTTTGCGAGGTAACGCAAGTTATTTCATAAACCATTTCCGGAATCAAATTATATTGCGACAATCCCATTTCCAGCGAAATATAGGACGGCGCGTAGATTTTATTGGCAATCAAAAACAAGCTGGCTTCATTGATATCAAGATCGGAAAAAATATACCAGCCCTTGCGAACTCTTCTAATATAATTCTTATTTTGCCATTCATTAAGCCGCCTCAAATCAAAATCGGGATCATTCTTGCGAATATCCGTTAAACCAAAAATTTTAAACGCCTTTAACTTTTCTTTAAATTCAATAAATCGCATAATTTGTCTTTATATTTCTGTAATATCCGTTTTTTAACATATTTCGGAAACATATTATCACTTTATGGTCATTTTTACCTCTTGTCAACACAAATTAAAACTCTGATACGAAAACGGGGCGCCGCGTTATTTTTCATTGCTGGCAATTTGTTCGCGGAGTTTTTGGATTTCTTCCAGCACGCGCCGCGATTTCGCGTTGTTCGGATAAAGATCATGGGCTTGCCGCGCCAACTCTTCGGCGGCGTCAATATCTCGTTGGTAAAGTTTTATTTGCGCCAACTCCCAATATGGCTGTTGGTTGCGGGGTGAAAGCGATCGAGCGCTCTCCAACATCTCAATGGCCGCCGGAATTTTTTGGCGATCAAACACGCTCCACTGGCGATAAAGGCGCCCCAATTCCAAACGCGCGGCAAAATCAAATTCGGAACCGGCGGCGCTTTTTGTCAATTCCTGCGCGAAAAACTCAAAATAACGATTGACTTCTTCGGCCGGAATGGCGCCGGATTTTATTTTTTCAATCAGCTCTTTATCTTCGGCAACTTTCATCCACTGGCGCGCGAAAAACAATCTGATTTGGTTAATTCCCAACGGCGAGTTTTCCAACGCTCCTTGATAGAGCGGTAACTTATTTTCGGAAAAGAATGTTTCTTTTGACGCCAAAATCGCCTTCTCCGAGGCCGATAGCGGCATCAGCACGAATCCGGCAAAACAAATAACCACCGCGATAATCGCCGCCGCCATAATTCGCGCATCGGCCGGGCGCGAAAAAACTTTTTGCTTTTCCGTTGTTGAATCAAATTTGTGGGCGGCAAATCCCAAGCATAAAAATAGCATCATATAACTTGCCGGCATATCAAACACCGTCAAGTTTTGGACAAAATAGGCCAAAAATAATGATGAAAAAACCGCGGCGGCGGCCAATTCCCCGCGATCTTGCCGATAATTTTTCCAAAGCGCGAAAATCGCCGCGCCGAATAATCCCAAATAGGCAATTAATCCCGCGGCGCCGGTTTCAACCAAGGTATCCACTATAATATTGTGCGCGCGGTCAAACCATGCCTCTCCGGAGCATTCCGGGGAGCTGACACAAGGATTATAGTGGCGGGCGAAAACCAAGCCGAAATTTTCCGGCCCCCAGCCCAAAATCGGCCGCTCCAAAAATCCGCGCCAACCGATCTCCCAAACCACCAAACGGCCGCGCACCGTCCCCTCTCCGAATTCTTTCACCATTCGCTCATAAATCATACTGCCGGGATTAATCGCAAAAAATAAAAATGAAAATATTGCCGCCGCGCCCGCCGCCGCCAAAAGCCGGCCGGCAATTTTAAATATTCGTCTTTGGTGCGCCGCCAGCCAAAAAATTCCCGCCATCGCCGTCCCTCCAAGAAAGGATATTTTTGCCGCGCGCGCGCCGGAATTGAAAATATCTTTTATCAACCCCGCTTCCGGCAACGCAAAACCGCCCGCGATAACGCCGGCCCATAACCGCGTTCCCTGCAAAAGCAAACAAAACGCCAACGCGATAAAAATAATTCCGGCAATTTTTGCCGCGCGGACGCCGCTGGCATTCTTTTCAGACCAAAAAAGATAAAGCGCGATAAAAATATTGAACAACAGATAAGTTCCCAAAAACGAATCGTTGCCCAAAAATCCGCCGCCGCGCGCCGCCGCGGATTGATCAAAAAGCGCCCGCAGTCCAACCGCCGCCGCCAATGTAATTGACGCGAAAAACACATTGCGCCAATCGCGCGTTTCCAACACGCAAACCGCGGCGATCATAAATCCGGTTAAATGAAAAAACATCAGCACCCCGCCCATTCTTTCAAAAGTGGACCAAAAGCTCACCGAAAAATTCGCGCCCAAACCCGCCGATAGCGACAAAATGCCCAAATAGGCCAGCGCCGCGGCAATCACCGGATTTTTAAAATTCGGGCGGTATCGCGGGCAATGCCGCGCCAAAACCAGCCACGAAAAAAACGCCGGCTGGGCGCAAGCCATAAACCACAACCCCTTTGACGACACAAAAGGGAAATAGAGATCAAGGTCAAAAACTATCGGCGTCAATAGCGCCGCCAACACCCCCGTTTTTACCAAAATAACCAAAAATCCGCCTTTATCTTTAATCATCTTTCTTAAGGATAGAATATTTCAGCGGCGTGCCCCTCCGGCGGCGGATTTGGACCACCAATCTTTGGCAAACGCCGCGAATATTCCAACAAAAAGACCCAAAATCAATCCCAGCGAGACATTAAGCCCGCGATCGGGCTTTACCGGCGACACGGGCGCGGCAGGCGCCGCAATGACGGCGGTGCCGTTCGGCCGCGACAACGCGAATTCCAGCTCAATAATTCGATTCTCCAATGTGCTCGCCGCCAAATACCTTTCCACCGAACAACTCCTGTCCGCGGAATATTGCAGGCCGCTTTTAATTTCTTCAACATTCGCTTGATAGCTTTTGATTTGTTCCTCCGTTATCTGCCGGCGCGCGGCGATTATTTTATCGTGCGCGGCGATTATATTTTGCGCCGTTTGCGCCAGCAAATTTTTTGCCGCCAAAGGATCGGCGCACTCGGCGGTAATGGCGACAATATTGCTCCCCGAAGCGGCGGCGGTTTTCAATAAACAGCCGGATTTATCATCCGCGCCATAAACGCCCTGCTCAATTGCGTCTTTCAATTGCGCGATGTCAGCAATCGGCACCGTCTTGCTGGCAGACTCATCAAGCGACCCCACCTCAATTTTTGTTTGCGACCGGTAAATTTGGGGCAAAACGGCATTGGCGATCAGCGCCGCCGCCAATCCCGCCGCCGCGAAAAGAATAATGATTCTTTTTTTGCGAATCAAGGTGTTGATCATGTCTCGCAAATCGATCTCTTCATACTCATAAACGTTTTTTGAACATTGATTTTCTTTTTCCATAATTTTTAATTACTTTGAATTACGAAACTCATTGAGGCGAGTGTTTTCGCTGGAGCATTATTTTGCGCGACCGGCGCAAAATACTAGGAAATTTTATAGCAATAAAATTTCCGTGCTCCGCAAAAATACTTGCCGAATAAGAGTTTCGTAATTCAAAGTAATTACTTATACGACATTTTAACTGATTATCTCTTTTTTACAACCGCGGCTTAACGAAAAAACAATTGCAAAGTTTTTAGAACAATGGCGATATCGGTCCAAAAAGACCGGTTTTTGATGTAATAAAGATCATATTCATATTTTTCCGCCGCTTCTTTTACGGAAGCAGACG
>CAYOLX010000030.1:0-9109 GCA_964404915.1 uncultured Candidatus Saccharibacteria bacterium
AGCAGTTTATAGGCGTCGTCTTCGCCGATGGAAAATTCTTTCATTAAAATTCCTTTGGCTTTTTCAATCAGTTTGCGGGTTTCCAGCGCTTCTTTTAGCGCTTCTTTTTCCGAAAAAAGCAAAGCGTTTTCAATTGCGCCGCCCGTCGCCTTGGCGACCAGCTCAAACAACGCGATTTCATTTTTTGAATATGTTTTCGGCTTGGAGTGCTGAACATTGATTACGCCCAAAATTTTGTCGCGATAAGCGATTGGCACCGACAAAAATCCTTCAAACTTATCTTCGGGCAAGCTGTTCACGGTTTTAAAACGTTCATCGTTATAGGCCTCTTTGGCGACCGCGACGGTTTGCTTGTTGCGCGCTACCCAGCCGGTGATACCCTCATTTAATCTTAATTTGATATTGCCGATTTCCATGGGTTTGGGATTTAGCGACGCGCGCAAAACCAGATTGCCGCCGTCCAGCAAATATAAAAAACACGAATCCGCCTTGGTCACGCCGCTCACGATTTTGACAATACGGCTCAACACCTCCTTTAAATCCAAATTATAGCTGATCGTTTCAATGATTTCGCGCAAGAGCTCCAACTCTTGTTTTTTGTTGATGCCGGATTTGATTTTTTTTGTTCTTTTCTCCATATTTTTTTAGGGACGAATGATTTGCGGCGGATTTTGAGTTAAATCAACGATATTTGAAGGTTTTGATTCGGGCAAATCCCCGGCATTTATAATCAAATCGGGCAGGTTATTTTTGCCCTTGAATTGCGCCAGGATTTCATCAATTTTTCCCGATACCGGCTTGCCCGAAATATTGGCCGAAGTGCCGCAGAGGGGCAAATTCACGGCTTCCAGAAGGGAATTAACGAACGCGTGGAAGGGGATGCGCAAGGCAATAGTGCTTTCTTCCACGCCAAACAACTTCACGCCTTTTTTGCGATTTAAACGCATGGTGAATTTTCCCGGCCATTTTTCTTCCAAAAATTTTTCTTGATTTGGATTAATTTTGGCTAATTTCTTTGCCATTGCCATATTCTTAACGAATATCGGCAGAGGCTTGTCTTTTAGTCTTGATTTGACGGCGAATATCTTTTCAATCGCTTTTTCGTTGGCGGCATTTGCCAAAATGCCATAAATCGTATCCGTGGGCGCGATCACCGATCCGCCGCGATGAATCGCGCGCGCCGCCGTCTCCACCGCCGCCTGAAAATTACTTCTTGTCAAACGCATTATTTCCATAATCAATTTTTATCGGTTTGGCTTTCAATGTATTGTTTTATTCTGGCCATTTCTCGTTCCACCACTGGACCGTCGTAATCTCCGGCATGAGCGGTGGTGCTATCATAAACCGGCTTCTTTTGATCCAGATGCAGACTCAAAGAAGTCCTTTCGTTTTCTGTTTTTGCAAATAGGTGCAAGCGGGGATAACCGGTTTTTGGCCGCGTAAAACCCAATTCTTTGGTTTTTTCATCTTGTCCTTGAAAATGGTAACCCAGATCGCGCATTAAGTTATAAATAGTGCTTTTTAACTTTCCATCGACGTATTCCTTCATATATGTATTCGTTAATTAATATCTGATAAGCGAATAGTATTCGCATATGTATAAATGATAACTATTGACCATTAACTAGTAACCGTTGACCATTAACAATTAATCTTAAATCTTAAATCTTAAATCTTAAATCTTAAATCTTTTATTCCTCATCGGCATTTTATCTCATCTTTCTTTTTTTGCCAAATGAGCTAAAATCAATTTGAAATGATTTTAATCTATGAATAAGTTGCATCGCATTTTTGTTGCCATCAACTTGCCGCCGAATTTGCAAAAATATTTGGCGGATTTGGGTTCTCAATGGTCCGATTTGCCGGCAAATTGGGTGAGGTCTGAAAATTTGCACATCACATTGAATTTTTTGGGAAACGCCAATGATGAAGAGGCGATTGAGGTTTGTCAATCAACAATCGATATCGCCAAAAGGCACTCTCCGTTTGAAATTTTGCTGGATAGGGTCGTCTATGGACCCCAGTCCGATGTTAAATCGGGATCGCGCCCGCCTCGCATGGTTTGGGCGATGGGCGAGAAGTCTCAAGAAATTGGAAATTTACAAAAGGATCTGCAAACTTCACTGTTTGAATTTTCGGGCGCGCGCTATCAAGAAAATGACCAAGATTACGCTTTTCGTCCGCATATCACTTTGGCGCGCGTCATTCAAACCGAATTTCGCCGTATGGAGTCCGAAGAAATTCCCGCGATCGACGAAAAAATCAATAAAATTTTTATGGTGGAATCAATCGAGGTGATGGAAAGCGAACTGCGCCGCGGCGGCCCAATTTACACGGTGCTTGAAAGCGCGAAGCTCGGCTGTAATCAATAATTTCCAAGAGCCAAATTCCAATCCGCCGATTGGCGGACCAAATAATATTCAATATCCAAATTAGAATGTTTAAAATTTTAATTTTGGGTATTGAGATTTACTTTGTGATTTGATAATTGATATTTGAAATTTATGAAAAGAGTTTTTTTCATTGGTATTGGCGGAATTGGAGTTTCGGCACTGGCGCGATATTATTTATCTCTTGGGTGGGAAGTTTTCGGTTCCGATTTGGCAAGATCCGAAATTACCGATGATTTGAAAAAAATCGGTGCGCGTATTTTTGTAAAAAAAAATATCAATTTTAAAAAAATCGCGCCGGATTTGGCAATTTACAGTTTAGCGGCGAAAAACAATCCGGAGTTAAGACGGGTGCAAGATATGGGGGTTAAGATAATGAGTTATCCGCAAGCATTGGGAGAGTTAACAAAAAAATACCGGACGGTTGCTGTCGCCGGCGCGCACGGGAAAAGCACAGTAACGGCGATGATCGGTATGATGTTGGCCGCGGCAAAATTTGATCCCATGGTTGTGGTGGGCACGAAAGTTAAAAGTTTCAAAAATACCAATTTCAGATCCGGAAAATCCGATCTGTTGGTGATTGAAGCTTGCGAATATGACCGGGCGTTTTGGAATTATTTCCCCGATATCGCCGTGGTGACCAACATCGAAATGGATCACATTGAGTGCTACAAAAACGAGGCTAATTTGCAATCCGCGTTTGAAAAATTCGCCGGCAACTTAAAACCCGGCGGGAAATTGCTGGTTTGCGGTGATGATGCCGGCGCCAAAAAGTTAGGCGAATCAATGAAGAAAAAAGGGATTGAAGTTTTAAATTATTCGCGATCAATGCCCGAGGCGAAAGTTTTTGAAAAAAATTTGCGAATTCCGGGGGAACATAATGTTTTAAACGCGCTGGCGGCGCTGACAATCGGGCGGATGATGGGAGCGGACGATAAAATAATTTTTGATTCGTTGGCAAAATATCGCGGGTCTTGGCGGCGGTTTGATTCGCGATCGGCGATAATCGATGGCAAAAAAATCACCGCGGTGTTTGATTATGGGCATCATCCCACGCAAATAAAATTAACCATGGCCGCCGCGCGCGCCAAATGGCCAAAAAAGAAAATTGTTTGCGTTTTTCAACCGCATCAAGCGTGGCGCACCAGCTTGTTGTTTGATGATTTTGCCAAAGTTTTTCGCGGTTCGCCATTGGATAGAATTTTGATCACCGATATATATCAAGTTGCCGGTCGGGAAAACGAAAAGATCTCCCAAAAGGTGGACAGTCAAAAATTGGTCTCGGCAATCAATCACAAAAATATTGAATACACGGCGCAAAAATCACTGGCGGCAAAATTAAAACGCGAAATAGAAGGCGGCGAAATTATTTTGGTCCTGGGCGCCGGCGACATTTATGATCGCTTTTTGCGAATAATGAAGCAAAAATAAACCATGCCAAAATTTTTGAAAAATATCTTTTGCTAAAAATTTTGAATCTGTAAAAATTTGAATTATAATGAATTTGTAAAGCATCGTTGGGGTGTTATTTATGGATAAATTAATTGATTTTATTTTATTGGTCGGTTTTTTCGCGGTCTTGATCTGGGCAATCATCGAATACCTCCCAATCATCCGCGAGCTAATTGATATTGTGATTTAAAAAATCTTAAAAAATATAATGGATAAAAGGAAACTGTTTAGTGAAATTGACGCAGATATTAATTTTGAGATAAATAGGCCGATTGATTTTTTTTATGTGCCATTGTTTTTTCTTATTTCTGTTTGGGTCAGTATTAAAAAATTAATCAGACCCAAAATTGAAATTAATTTTTATTTTTTTGATGGTATCAGTAGTCTATGTAAATTGGTTAAAGATAACGCGACAAATTGGAGAGCTTTAGATTTTACGTATAATCATCATAGTTCTGAAAAAAAAATAGATAATCGAGTATATGATTTTTATTGGCGCAACTTGCGTAGCTCTCGAGGGTTGAGAAATCGTTTGAAAATTGTTAAATTTTTAATTAATAAAAATATAGAAGAAATTGCCAAAAGGAAAAAAAACATCAAAATTGTCTCGATTGCCAGCGGTTCCGCTCAAGGCGTGATTGAATGTGCGTCAATGGCGCGAGAGAAAGAAATAAATGTAATAATTTTATTGATAGATCTTGACCAAACAGCCCTTGATCATGCCAAAAAGTTAGCTAAAATCAATCAGCTTGAAGGGCAGATCGAATTTTTTTGCGAAAAGGCGAGCGTAGTTTCTCGGGTTTGTAATGAATTTAAACCTGATATTATAGAAATGGTTGGTTTTTTGGAATATAGACCAAAGGAAAAGGCAATTAAATTAGTAAAGTCAATTTATGATGGGATCAATGTCGGCGGTACATTTATCACCAGCCAGGTTTGCGATGGTATTGACCGTCTATTTATGGATGGTGTATTAAATTGGCCGATGATTTATCGTGATCCCGAAGATTCTTTGGCAATACTGCTTGCCGCGGGGTTTAATCAAGATAATTGCAGTTTTTTTTGGGAGCCGCTTAAAATTCACTATATAATGGATTGTAAGAAATTATGATTTCATTCTTTGCTTTTGCTGCTTTCTTGAATTTTATTGTTAGTTTTTTCCTCGGTATTTTCGTTTGCTTTGTATTGCCTAATCGAAATAAGGGTGTTTTTTTTATTTTTTACTTTTGGGCAGTAGCTTTTTGGAGTTTTGGATATTATATGTGGCAGACTGCTGATAGTGCAGATTTGGCTTTGTTTTGGTGCCGTTTTTTGATGTTTGGTGCTATATTTATCCCAGTTTTTTACTTAAATTTTATCCTCGATTTTTTAAATAGTAATTCTAGAAGAAGGTACTTTCTGTATTTTTTATATTTTTTGGCTATTATTTTTTCTTCAATAAATTTAACTGATTCTTTTGTCAAAAATGTGGAAGTTAAATTGGGCTTTCCTTATTGGCCCAATCCGGGCATCTTTTATCTACCATTTTTGGCTTATTTTTTATTAATTGTTTGCTACGGCTGGTATCTGCTTTTAATGGCTATCAGAAGAGAGAAAGATCGTGTTGTTAAACAGCAAATAAAATACTTTTTATTAGGCACTGGTATTGGATTTTTCGGTGGACTAACAAATTATCCATTGTGGTATGATATACCAATTTTGCCATATGGCAATATTTTAGTTTTTATTGGGGTGATTTTTGTTGCGATTGCTCTTTTTAAATATCGCTTGTTTCAGACCAAAGTTATTCTAACTGAATTTTTGGTTGGGATGATGGGATTGGTTTTAATTTTGCTTCCGTTCTTGATGCCAACATTTAGTTTGAGATTTTTAACTGCTTTGGTTTTTATTCTATTTTGTTTTTTTGGATATTATTTGATTAAAACGGTGCATCGGGAAAGCCGGAGAAGGGAGGATGCTGAGACGATTGCGGCGCGGGAGAGGATTTTGCGGCGGGAGGCGGAGGTTTTGGCGGCGGATTTGCGGCGGCTGGATCAGGCAAAAACTCAATTTTTGCTTTCCACCCAGCATCACTTGCGCAGCCCGTTGTCGGTGATTCAGGGGTATTTGAGTATGATTGGCGAGGGGAGCTATGGCAAAATCACCAAAAAATCCAAAGAAAAAATTGACGCGGTGCTGGAAGCCAATCGCAAATTGATTCGTTCGGTGGATGAACTTTTGAATGTGGCGCATTTTCAAATGAATAAAGGAGCGGTGGCAAAAGAATCGGTGGACGCAATCGCGTTGATTTCGCAAGTTATTGCCGATTTGGAGCCGACGGCAAAAAACAAAAAGCTGTATCTCAAATTCAAAAAACCAACCGCGCCGATTCCCAAAATTTTGCTTGACGGACGGGGGATAAAGGAAGCAATCTATAATATTGTTGATAATGCCATTAAATATACGCAGGTTGGCGGAGTGGACGTTGTGATGGCGGTTATTGGCGATAAATTGCGGATTTCAATCAAGGACACCGGCATTGGGCTCAATGAAAAAGACCGCGAGGGACTTTTCAGCCGGATTTTTGAACGCGGTGAAAAAGCAAAAAGCGTTAATATCGAAGGCAAGGGCATCGGTCTTTATCTTTCGGCGCAGATCATCGCCAATAACGGCGGCACGATTCGGGTTGAATCGCCAGGCTGGGGCAAGGGGAGCGAATTTATCATTGATTTGCCGATGGAAACCGAGGAGTGAGGGCTTGTTTTTTTGCGATTTGCGCGCTAGTTTAGCATTATGGAAAATTTATCTTCAAAATATAACGCCCAAGAGACGGAGGAAAAAATATATAAGAATTGGGAAAATCGGGGCTATTTCAATCCCGACAAAAGAAAACCGAAAACAAAAAAGGTTTTTTCGGTGGTTTTGCCACCCCCCAATGTTACGGGCACTTTGCATATGGGGCACGCGCTAAATATTACGATTCAGGACGCGCTGGTGCGCTATCATCGCATGAAGGGTGATGCCGCGGTTTGGATCCCGGGGAGCGATCACGCGGGAATCGGCCTGCAAAGCACTTTGGAGAAAAAACTCAGAAAAGACGGCGTCAGCCGTTTTGACTTGGGGCGGGAAAAATTTATTGAAAAAGCTTGGGAATGGAAAAAGCTCTATGGCGATATTATTCTCAACCAAATCCGCGCCATGGGCGCGTCTTGCGATTGGTCGCGAACAAAGTTCACAATGGATGCCGATTATGTCGCCGCGGTGGAAGCGGCTTTTATGCATTATCATCAGCAAGGATGGGTTTATCGGGGGCAGAGGGTGGTGAATTGGTGTCCCCGTTGCGGCACTTCAATCTCCGATTTGGAAACCGACTATGTCGCCGAAGCATCAAAGCTTTGGCATATAAAATATCCCATTCAGGGCGATTCCAAGGAGCATATCATTGTTGCCACCACGCGGCCCGAAACGATGTTTGGCGACACTGCTGTGGCGGTTGACCCCAAAGACAAACGTTATCAGCCGTTAATCGGCAAAAAAGCGATATTGCCGATTGTCGGCCGCGAGATTCCGATTGTTGCCGATAAATCAATTGATATTGATTTTGGCACCGGCGCGGTAAAGGTGACCCCGGCCCACGATCTAAATGATTGGCAAATCGGCCAAAAGCACAAATTGCCGCTGATTTCAGTGATTGACGAGCGGGGAAAAATGAATGATAACGCGCCCGAAGCATATCGCGGGCTGAAAGCTGTTGATGCCCGACAAAAGCTGGTTGCTGATTTGGAGCAAAAAGGATTGCTGGCAAAAATTGAAGATTATCAACATCAAGTTCCCAAATGTTCTCGCTGTTCGGCGGCGATACAACTGATTCCGTCAATGCAATGGTTTGTCAGGATGGATGAATTGGCAAAAAAAGCGCTCAATGCCGCGAAATCTGGAAAAATAAAATTTCATCCCAAGCGTTGGGAGAAAACTTATTATTCATGGTTGAAAGAGCCGCGCGATTGGTGTGTTTCGCGGCAATTGTGGTGGGGGCAGCGATTGCCGGTGTGGTTTTGCCAGGCCGAACCCGATAAATATATTATTGCCTCAAAAGAGCCCAAAGAATGCCCGTTTTGCGAAGCTCGGAACGCGCAAGTCCCGAGCGAAGCGAGGGGAAAAAATTGCCGGATGAAGCGCTCCGAAGATGTGTTTGACACCTGGTTTTCTTCGGCATTGTGGCCGCTGGCGGTGTTTGGGTGGCCCAAAAACACCAAAGATTTGCAAAAATTCTATCCCACTTCGGCGTTGACCACGGGACGCGACATTATCAATCTTTGGGTGGCGCGAATGGCGTTTTCGGGGATGGAATTTATGAAAAAAACGCCGTTTGCGCAAGTGATTATCAATGCGATGGTGTTGACCAAAGACGGCAAAAGAATGTCAAAATCACTGGGAACCGGCGTGGATCCCATGGGATTGATTGAAAAATATGGCGCGGACGCGACGCGTTTTGGTTTGGCGTGGCAAGTGAGCGAATCGCAAGATTTGCATTTCAATGAAGATAATATGATTGCCGGCCAAAAGTTTTGCAACAAAATTTGGAATGCCTCAAGGTTTGTTTTGGGGCAAATTGAAGAAAAGAATATATATTCGCCGGCGATAAGACCAAAACCGATGACCGTCGCCGACAGAAAAATTTTGGCAAAATTAACAAAAATTTGCCGAACAACCGATAAAAATATCAACAAATACGCGCTGGGCGCGGCGATTCGCGACCTTTATGATTTTTTCTGGCATGAATTTTGCGATGTTTACATTGAAGCCGCCAAAAATCAAATTCGCGCCGCGGAAAACAAAACCCAAGCCCGAAACACTCAAAAAATATTGGTCTATGTTTTGGCAAATTCTCTCAAGCTCCTGCATCCCTTTATGCCGTTTATCACCGAAGAACTATGGCGCGCTCTTCCCCTGAAAACCAAAACTGACCTGATTATTGAAAGTTGGCCTAAACTTTAGCGCCTCAAGGGTGGCTTTCCTGTGAAAAAAGACAATTTCTACGGGCGCGACCTTGCCGAACTTTTAAATTTTTCAATTTGCGGGGGTCAGACCCCCGCAAATTTTTGTTAAACTGTTCTATTTTTTCTTTTTTTGGTGGAATAATATAATTTCTTTGAATTACGAAACTCTTATTCGGCAAGTGTTTTCGCGGAGCACGGAAATTTTATTGCTATAAAATTTCCTAGTATTTTGTGCCGGTCGCGCAAAATAATGCTCCGACGAAAACACTCGCCTCAACGAGTTTCGTA
>CAYOLX010000031.1:0-9017 GCA_964404915.1 uncultured Candidatus Saccharibacteria bacterium
GCGCAGCCGAAAGATGGAAATTGCAGCCAAAGCTAATTCGGCAACAGACCCTTAAAATTAACAGCGATAAAACCAGCGCCAAGCGATGCGGTATTGCAAATACATAAACACTCCCGTAATCGCCGCGGCGGTGACAAATCGCAGCGGTTCCGGCGGCCGCAAACCGAAAATCATCGCCCATTGGGGCAAATATATCGCCGCGGCAATCAACGCGGCGGCGGCAATCGCCAAAACATAGAGAACGCGGCGTCTTTTTTCCCCGGGTATCGCGCCATAATTAAGCGGCGAAAGCACGAAATACCAATAGCCAGTGGCGATCAATGCCAGCATCACCAATAAATTTGATCCCAAAAATTTGGAAGCGCTCGGATCAAGCATAAAAACCGCCACCGCGGCGGCGGCCATAATGATTCCATTGGCAAACGCGAATAAAAATATTCGGCTCATAATCGGATTTTTGGCATTAAAGCCGACATTGGAAATCGGAAAAAGCGTCCAATACGCCAGAGGCAGCCAAACGGTAAAATAATTAATCATCGTGATGTTGCTGGGAGAAAGCGGATAGGTGTAACCCATAAACGCCAACGCCAAAAAAAGCGCCAGCCCCGTGACAACTTTATTTAAAAAAACTCCGGCCACCAGCTCAATGTTTAAAATCACATTTTCAGCAAGCTTGACGCCCTTGGGAAGCGCCGCGAAACTGTTGTCCATCAAAACCACTTGGGCAATCTGCCGCGTCGCCGGCGCGCCGTCAAACATCGCCACGCCCAGATCGGCTTTCTTGATCGCCAGCGCGTCATTGGCGCCGTCGCCGACCATGGCGGTATAGCCGCTCTTTTTCAAAAGAGAAACTATCTTTTCTTTTTGTTCGGGCTTGACGCGCGCGAACAAATGAAATGCTGGCACCCTTTCTTCATATTCAATATCATCCCAATGGTCCATCTCTTCGCCGGTAACCACCATATCGGTATATTTCATTCCCGCGCGCGCGGCAATCGCCTGCACCGTGCGCGGATTATCGCCCGAAATCACCCTTAAACGCACATCGCGATTTTGAAAAAAATCAATGATTTTTTCCGTTCCCGGACGCAAAGGATCAAGCAAAACAAACAGCGCCGCCGGACGCAAAATCTTGCCGTCAAGCGGGGCGCCGGCCGCCAATCCCTCGGCGACCGCCAATAAAATCATTCTTTTGGCGCCTTCGGCGTGAATTTCCACTTGATCGGCAACCGCGGCTTTTTCGTTTTCATTGATAAAATAATCCGCCAAAATATCAGGCGCGCCCAAAACCGCGGTAATATTCTTGCCGTTTATTTCCAACCAAGCGATGCCATATTTTCTTTGCGATGAAAACGGCAGCGCGGCAATAACTTTTCCGCCAAAAGAAATCGCGGCGCGGGCGCGGAGCGCGGCGGCGATTTCAGAAGAATCGCGATTAGCGAAAATATATCCAGCCAGCATTTGTCCGATCGTCAAATCATCGCCGCTTTCATAGATGATTGTTTCTTCCAAAACCGGCTTTTGTTCTGTGAGCGTGCCGGTTTTATCAACACACAAATTTTTTATCCGTGCCAATTTTTCCGTGGCATTAATTTCTTGCATCAACACTTTGTCTTTTAACATTTTGACCGCCCCATAAGCAAAAAAAACCGTGATTGACAATACCAGCCCCTGAGGCACCAACGTGCCGGTGAGCGCGCCGATATCGCGGATGATGGAAGAAAACAAGTCTTCGGTGCGGATACCCTGCGCCACCACATAGACAATAATCACCAGCAAGACGTATGACATATACTTAATGAATCGATTAAGCATTTTTTGAATCGGACTGGCATTAGGTTGATATTGTTTAATCGCCGCCGTCATTCGCGAAACAAAACTTTGGCGGGGAGAAAATTCAACTTTGATTAAAGCGTTCCCCGCCATCACGATACTGCCGGCAAGGACCTGATCGCCAACTTGTTTTTTAATGTATTTGGATTCTCCGGTGATCAGCGCCTCGTTTAATTCCAATCCGAAACTTTCAGCTACTTTGCCGTCGGCGGGAACTTGATCGCCAATGCCGACGCGCAAAATATCTCCCCGGCAAACATTATCCAAGCCGATTATTTGTTCGGCGCCGCCGGGCAAAATCCTGGTGATTTTGGGCGCGGTCAATATTTGCAATCTTTCCAATGCCAATTTGGCGCGCAAGTCTTGAACAATCCCGATGGTTAAATTCAACACCATCACGCTGCCCAAAAAAATTCCTTCGCGAATTTCACCTGAAATCAGCAATAACGCCGAGACAACAAAAAAAATGACATCCACCAAACTGGCCGCGTTTCTTTTGGCGACCGACTTGAAATTCTTGGCGATAATGCCCCAAGAGACCGCAAACCCTGAAGCGTTTGCCGGCGCGGATTCATTTTTATCCAAGTCAAATGATTTCATTGAAATTGGGATTGCGCTTGACGCGCGGCTATGATATGGTTTTTTTGAGCTTCTATCAATATGATAATGCCAAACAGCGGCAAAAACAAATGAGAACAACAAGACAAGAACAATTAAAAAAAATTATCGGACGAATTTTTGGCGCGGCAAAGAAAAATGCCAAACGCGGTCAAAAAAAATTAAAGAATTATTTGCGGCGGCAAAAGATCGCCAAAATTCAAATGGCAAAAATCGCCGCCGTGGCGCTTTTTTGCGCGGCATTGATTATTGAATATTTTCAAACCGAAGAAACCATTCGCCAAGAAGAAGCCGCCCGTCCGCTCAAAGAAAAAATCGGTCAAATGTTGATGGTTGGTTTTCGCGGCGCCGAAATTGATGATGATTCCGAAATTGCCAAAATGATAGAAGAATTGAATTTGGGCGGCGTGATCCTGTTTGATTATGACGCGCCATCAAAAAGCCGTCCCCGAAATATCGTTGACTGGCAGCAAACCCAAAAATTGATTGCCGATTTGAAAAGTTATGCCAAAAACGAACCTCTGCTGGCGGCAGTAGATGCCGAAGGAGGCATGATAAACCGCCTAAAGCCGTCAATGGGGTTTGCCGAAATTGATTCGGCGCAAAATTTGGGAGATAAAAACGGCATCGTCGCGATAAGCGAATATTGGACGCTGGCAAAACAGCTGGCAGAGCTGGGGTTTAACGTCAATTTCGCGCCAGTGGTTGATCTAAACATCAACCCCAAAAATCCGGTGATCGGCGGATTGGAGCGGTCTTTTTCGGACAACCCAAAAACCGCCGCCGATTACGCCCGCGCTTTTATCGCCGCGCACCGAAGCTTTGACATCATCACTTCATTAAAACATTTTCCAGGGCATGGCAGTTCCAACGCCGACAGCCATTTGGGATTAGTTGATATCACCGACTCCTATCAAGATCAAGAATTGTTCCCCTACAAAGAACTGATAAAAGACAACGGCGCGGATTCAATAATGACCGCGCACATAATCAATCAAAACATTGACCCGGAATATCCCGCTACGCTTTCGCCAAAATTCATCAACGACATCTTGCGTCAAGATTTAGAGTTTGACGGCGTCGTGTTCACCGACGATATGCAAATGGGCGCGATTATTGATAATTACGGCTTTGAAGATTCCATCATCCGCGCGATCAACGCCGGTTGCGACATTTTGATCTTTTCCAATAACGGCGCCGAATACGACGATTCCATTGCCCGCCGCGCCCGCGACGCGATTTTCCAAGCTGTCCAAGACGGCATCATCTCCGAATCCAGAATCAACGAATCTTATTCCCGCATCCTCGCCCTCAAATCCAAAATAAAAGATTGACAAATAGAAAATAAATTCTCAATATGTAAATAGGTGATTTTATGCGAGCGCAAACTTTCACGGATTGGGCGATGATTGACGCGTCAAATAAATGCTCCGTCCCCGTTAGCCCCGGAAACTATGAGCTTGAGAGAGTTCTTGACCCCTTAATGGGAGGAAAAGATCCTTGGCTAGTGATCAAGGGAACAAAAATAGGATTTTCGGAAGGATGGTGGCGTAGCCATAGTCACCCATCATGGGGAAATCAGCAGATCGTCATTGAGGGCGAATAAACTTTCCCTCTTGGTCGCATGATTATTTTTACTTATGTGGCCTTTTTTTATTTTTAATCAGTCCTTCGGCAATTAAAAACATTCCAACATTCTGCAGAATGTTGGAATGTTTTTAAAAGTTTAAATCAATTAAAATTTGAGAAGGTTTTTGGTGGTTTGTTTTTTAAACTCGTCAATCTGCTTTTGCTCATCGCCAATATCTTGCCACCGCGCGGGAATGTCTTTGATTGCCAATTGATGATTGAAAAAATAGCGATAGGATAATTTTTGATCGAATCGCTCAAATAAAATCGCGCGGTCGCCGTCTTGCAAAAACACATAACCGCCGTTTTGTTTTTTTAACGCGGCGGCCGCCTGCCAAGACGCGGGGCGCGTCAGAATATCCGCCGGAATCTGCATTTCCCTAAAAACATCTTTAATTTCATAGGCGGGATATAATTCGGTTGCTTTTCTGGCTTTGGGAATGAAGTGCAAATGCGCGTGAAAAACACTCTGCCCAAAAACGCCATACTCCACCAAAAACGGCGCCGCAAATTCCTTTTTGATTTTTTCAAAAATCATCTTTGTCAGACATTCAAATTCAATCCGTAAATTTTTGCGAATATCGGCACAGCAATCATAATGCACCTTGGGAATCAGCATCACATGCCCCGGCGCCGCCAACCCAACCCCGATATTCACAAAAAAATTCTCCGTCTCAAAAATCACCTCTCCCCGATTCAATTTTGGATCGCAAAAAACACAATTTTCCACTTTATTCATCATTTCAAAATTATATCATTCCCTCATTCTACCAAAACTACTCTCCAATTCAAAAAATTAAGTAAGTTACAATTATCCAAGATTGCGACACCATTGATATGCTGGGCGCCATAGGCATCGCCAGGGGATTTATGGCGGCGGGCGAAAAAGGGTTGGGTTTAGCTCAAGCCAAAGATGAATATAAAAACAAAAGACTTGGCCTTTATGCCAAGTTAAATCTGAAAGAATCAAAACGAATTGCCGCTAAAAAATCCAAATTCACCAAACTTTTCTTTGCAACTATTGATGAAGAAATCAGTTTTTGATCAATAACAGCTTCTTTGCGCGACGCCAGCTTTTGATTTCGGCTTTTCTTTAAATATTCAAGTAATGTGATAATTGTTTTTTGATAAATTTCCGGCCGGAACCGCTTTTGAGAAATTCTTCCCGCCCCATCGCATCACTCTTATCCAAATAGCCCTCGCAATATATCAATCGCCAATCTTTTTTAATTCTTGTTGTTCGCGCGCCGCTCCCATCTTGATGTTCTTTGACTCTTCGCTCCAAATTTGAAGTATAGCCGATATACCAAGTTTTGTCGTTTAAATTTTCAAGAATATAAATCCAATACATATTTAAATGTCGCGTAAAGCGCGTAAAGCGCGTAAAAGCTTCGCTTTTTTACGCGCCGCGCACCACGCGACTCGCGTAAAATTCTTTTGTTATTTATTTGTCTCATTTATAGCACAAAAACGAAGCATTAGAGCCGCGTGGTGAGGAGTGAAACGACGAATTTTACGCGGCTGCGGGACATGGATTCGAACCATGATTAACGGATTCAGAGTCCGTCGTCCTACCGTTAGACGATCCCGCAATGATAAAAAATAAAAGCACGAAATCCGAATATCGAAACAAATCAATTAAGATCCAATCATCAAGCATCAAATTCCAAAGTAAATTCCAATATCCAAAACTCAAATTTTAAATATTGAGATTTGAATGTTGATTATTATTTGGAGTTTGGAATTTGGTTCTTGGAATTTTTTTGATATTGTTTCGGATTTCGATATTCGATATTCGAATTTTGCACTTTTGCGTTAGATTTTCAAGTGGCGGCTGACGGCGATGGTGCTGGAAAGCACGCCCAGTCCCGCGCCGATGCCAAATTGCATCGCCGCGAACGTGCCGATGTTTTCGGTGTAGTGGACCCACAAATTCATTCCCGACAGAACATTCGCCAGCGCCGGTCCGGCATACCAGCACGCCAGCGAAGCGACAAAAAATGAAAACGCGCCCGCCAACAAACCGAAGATTAGCCCTTCCACCAAAAATTGCCCGCGAATGAACCAGCGCGACGCGCCCACCAGCCGCTGGATGCCGATCTCCCGCTTGCGGCGCAAAATCGCCAAGCGCACGGTGTTGAATGTCACCATCACTGATACCGCCGCCAGCGCCACGAAAAGCCAAAATCCGGTCTTGTTGGCATTGTCGGTGAAAGCGAAAATTTTCTCAATGCTTTCTTTGCGTTCGTTATAGTTGGCCTTTTGGATCATGTCGCGATAATCATCACCGTCCAAAAGGGCAGTCACCGTTTCAAAATGCTCCGGCGCGACCGCAGAAACGTGGAGCAACGCCGGCAACGGATTGGCATTGATTTCTTCCAATGCCTCCATCAGCGTTTGATCGTCTTCATAGCGCAAACGAAAAGCCTCCAGCGCCTGCTCTCGGGAAATATATTCCACCGTTTCAACCCCTTCAATTCGGACGATATCATCTTTTAAGCGCAAAATGTCGTTTTCGGCGACGCTCTCGTTGAAATAGATGGAAATATCGGCGCGATTTTGCAATTCTTTTGCCATGAAATCCGCGGCGGCGCTCAAAGAAAAAATCGCCGAAGTGAGCAAAATCGGAATCATAATGATCAAGACATTCGCCGCCGCGATTCCGCCGTCGCGCGCCAAATTTTGCCAGCCCAAAACAATAATTCTGCGAAAAGAAGTGAACATGTTTCAAATTTAAAATTTAAATATCAAAATTAAAAATGACAATTAGAAATTGAAAGTTAAAAAATTTTAAAATTTGATAATTTTTAATTTTGCACTGTCATTTTGATTTTTGATTTTTTAATTTTGATTTTACAGCGCGAAGCGGCCGATTTTTTCGTCGCGGATCACTTTGCCTTTTTCCAAAGTCACCACGCGTCTTTTTAATTTATTGACAATTTCGCGGTTGTGCGTCGCCAAAAGCACGGTGGTGCCCATTTCGTTGATTTTGACCAAAAGCCTGAGAATGTCCATGGTGTGGTAGGGATCCAGATTGCCGGTGGGTTCATCGGCCAGCACCACTTGCGGGCGATGGATCAGCGCGCGAGCAATCGCGGCGCGCTGGCGCTCGCCGCCGGAAAGTTCAGCCGGATAATTTTTTTGCCGGTCTTCCAGTTCCACAATTTCCAAAATCCGCGGCACATTGGCTTTGATTTCTTCATCTTTGGCGCCGATAACTTTCATCACATAGGCGATGTTCTCATAGACATTGGCGTTAGGCAAAAGCTTGTAGTCCTGAAACACCGCGCCGATATTGCGCCGCAAGCGGTTTAGATTGCCTTGCCCCAATTTGTAGATGTTTTGATCGTTAAACAGCACGCTTCCTTGCGTGGGTCGCTCTTCGGCAAGCACCAATTTAAAGAGCGTGGTTTTGCCCGCGCCCGAACGCCCCACCACCGACACAAACTCGCCTTGCTCAACGCCAAATGAAATTCCCTGCAGAGCCACCACTCGATCGGCCCCCGATCCGCGCCCCGTGTAAATTTTGGTCAAATCGTTGAATTTAATCACAATCCTCGAAAAAACAATAAAAATTAACAATGGCAAGATGACATTTTTAACTTTTCATTGTCATTTTTAATTTTTATTTTTTAACTTTTAATTTAATTTGATTTCCGCCTCAATGAATTTTTCCATATCACCATCCAGCACCTCTCCAACTTGAGATGTCTCCACTCCGGTGCGCGTGTCTTTTACCAATTGATAAGGGTCCAGCACATAATTGCGAATTTGGTTGCCCCAACTGGCCGAAATTCGATCACCTTTAATATTCGATAATTCTTTTTCACGCGATTCTCGCATCAAGTGAAAAAGTTTTATTTTTAAAATCTCCAGCGCTCGATCTTTGTTTTGCCCCTGCAAACGCTCGGTCTGGCAAGTGGCGAAAATTCCCGTGGGAATGTGCGTGGCGCGCACCGCCGACTCGCGTTTGTTAACATATTGTCCGCCCGGTCCGGAGGCGCGATAGAAATCAATTCTGATGTCTTCGGGACGCAAAACCAAATCTTTTAAATCGCTCTTGGGAAATTCGGGAAACACTTCCACCAGCGCGAATGAAGTCTGCCGTAAATTCTTGGCATTAAACGGCGATTTGCGCACCAGGCGATGCACGCCGTTCTCTTTTTTCAAATAACCATAGGCATTTGATCCTTTAATATACACCGATACTTCTTTATAGCCAACCCTGCCGTCGCAAACCCCGTCGCCGAAAGACTCGTCAATCACCGCCAATTTAAACCCCTGCCGCTGGCAATAGCGCGAATACATGCGAAACAGCATCGCCCCCCAATCCTGCGCGTCATGGCCGCCGGCGCCCGAATGAATGGTTAAAATCGCGTTGTGCCGGTCATACTTGCCCGACAGAAACACCAATATCTCTTTTTTTTCAATTTTTTCGGCGATTGCGGCAATCTCTTCTTCAGCGCCGCCCGCTTCTTGGGCCAAATCCAGCTCAACTCGCAGATCTTCCAAATCGCCAACAACTTTTTTCAGATCCGCCAGCTCCTCGGCAATCACCGCCGCCTGTTCGGGAATTCCCCAAAAATCCGACCGCGCCGCGGCTTCTTCCAATTCTTTTATTTTTTCATTTTTTTCGGCAACGTCAAAGACGGTCCATCAAAAGATGGAGCTTATCGCGCAATTCTTCAATTTTTTCGTTTTTTTCTTGTGCCATAACGCCTTATTTATAGCAAAAAAATCTCCAAAAATCAAACTTATCAATTTAAAATAATTTTATATCCATATATCGCTTATTCGTACGAATAAGCGAATAACATTAATTATAAACAATGATCAATTATTTAGAAGTTGTTTTAACTTTAATTTTATAAACTCATAAAAGGGGTCTGTTGCCGAATTAGCTTTGAAGCGAAATTTTCAGATTTCGCGCGAGCCAA
>CAYOLX010000032.1:0-2307 GCA_964404915.1 uncultured Candidatus Saccharibacteria bacterium
CGTTAATAACAATTTTTGTGTTTTTTCCCAAAAAGCCATATTTTTTTATTATTTAATTATTACTTTATGCTTGCTGTTCGTTGCAAACGCTGAAAGCGATTTTCGTTGGAATAATTATAAAATAGAGACGAAAACCGGTTTCAGGATTCGCGGGGCGGCGCGGCGGCAGATTCGCGCCGCCGCGCCGCTGATTTGAGAGAATCGCTAATCATCAACTTTGAACTGAATGGGGGTTGACCCGTCGTTGGTATCGGTGGCGCCCTTGCATCTCACGTACCACGTAAACGGTCCGTCGTCCAAACTGCAAATTTTTTGCTGGTGCAATTTCTGTCCGGTGGCGCCAAAGGTATATCTCATGCTCCGATATTCAATATCTTCGCGATCAAACTTGCAGGTCGCGTCCTCGTTGGTCGCCGCCGACAACACCACGTCTCGCTTTTCGCGATTGCCGTCGGGCAAAGGTGAAGACACTTGCGGTCCGCGCGAACTATCTTCGGCAAACCTGATTTTGGCGTCCACCAATCCAAAGACAATATAATCATATTTTTTCAAACTCTCTCCGAATTTGCCGTCCGCGCCCAGCTGGCGAATGCCCGATTCAATCACCGCGTTTTTCGCGTCGCGCGGCAAAAGCCCGGATTTATAGGCAAAATAAATTGCGTCGTCTTGCACCCGCGCGATCACATAATAGCGCTTGTTCGCTTTTATCGCGGCGGGCGCGATGCCGGCGCAATTCCACCCTCCCTGGCCGTCAATTTCCACTCCCGCCAATTCTTTGTAGTTGCCGTCATACAAGCTCACCCGATTTCTGGCGCCCGAATCAAAGTAGCCGCAAAGCTGAGTGACATAGCCGTCTTTTTCGGGAGTCAATTGATAGCCCGCGTGCCAATCAACTTTTTCAAAGCTTTCCACCGTGCCGGCCGCCACCGATCTCCAGACATAAATGGAGTTATAGTCATCCTCATCGCTGTAGTCCCGTTCATTGTCATTTTGCTTATCATTGGAAGACAATGACGCGCAAACCTCCGAAGCGGTATTAACCGTAAAGATTATTTGCGCTCCGGGAACATTGGAAATTTGCGTCGTTGGATCTTGGCAAACCACATAGAAGGTATAGGTGCCGTCGGCGACATTAGCCAACACCGCGCTGTGCCCCGTGCCGCCATCAATAGTAAACTGCATTCCCTGCCCATAAACAAAATCCGCGTCTTGTTTATATTGGCAAGTTGCCGGGCGATCGGTGATCACCGACAGCGTGGGATTGTTAGTATTTTGACTGGGGGGCGTGGTATTGGAAATTACCGGCGTGCCCGCGGTCCCGCCGCGATTGAGCGTGGTGACGATCGCGGTTTCCAGCGTCTTTTTTGCCCCCGAAGACTTGTCTTTGCACGCCACATAAAAAGTGTGCTTGCCGTCGGGCAAATCCGCCAGCGACACTGAATGCGCGTATTCGCCGTCATTGGCAAACTGCGTGCCGCCGTCATAGGTGAAAGTAACATCTTTTTTATATTGGCAAGTTGCCGGACGATCAGTGGTCACTGATAAAGTCGGGTTTGCCACCGTTTGCGTTTCGGGCGTGGTGCTCACGATGTTGGGCGCGTTGGCGGGATCTTCGGACAGATCAACTTTGAACCTCACCGACAAGCCGGGTTTGTTTGCCGCGCAAGTCGTTTTGTCCTGGCAAACCACATAATAAGTGTAATCACCGGCCTTAAGATCGTTTAGTTGGGTATTGTGGGCATAGCTTCCTGTGGTATCAAACTTGGTCCCGCCGCCGAAAGTGAAATCGCCGTCTTTTTTGTATTCGCAATCCGCGGGGCGATCCGTGGTCACTTTCAACACCGGATTGGCAATGGCATATTTTGACTCCATCACCGCCACTGCCACCGGCGCGTTAGACGAATCTTGCGACAAATCCACCGAAAAATTGGTCTGCGCCGAACCGATCGCCGAAGTCGCACCGGCCGACGCTTTGCTGTTTTTGCAAAGCACCGTCACCGAATGATTATATTTGCAATTGGTTGCCGTAATGTTGGTCAGATTGCTCAACGTGGCGTTGTGGCTGGTGCCGCCCGTTCCAGAAAGCGCCATTCCCGCGCCGTCAAAATTGCCCGCCGACAATCCGCCCTCCTGATTGAGCATATATTTGCAGTTGGCGGGAATATCGGTGGTCACCGATAATTGCGCCGTCTTGGTGTTAATCGTCCCGCTGGGCGAAGAAATATTCACATTTGGCGCGGTTTTATCCTGCTTTTCCTGCTCTTCCTTTTTTTGTTTGTCTTTTTCCGCGTCCTCTTTTTTCACGCA
>CAYOLX010000032.1:2407-8784 GCA_964404915.1 uncultured Candidatus Saccharibacteria bacterium
TTTCCTGCTCTTCCTTTTTTTGTTTGTCTTTTTCCGCGTCCTCTTTTTTCACGCACTTTCCATCCACGCAAACCAACCCGTCCTGGCAATCATTATCGGTCTTGCATGCTTCACCTTCGCATGATTTTTCCGCCTCTTCTTGTTTTTTCTTATCTTCCGCGGCAAAAGGATTTTTATAATCCGAATCCGCGTTCACGCATGTATTATCGGGCAAACAACATTCAATGCTGAAATGAATCCTATCCGGAATTTCCACGGATTGGCTGCTTTTACTCGCGCTGCTGCCGCTATATTTTGATTTAACCGGAACGCAGGCACCCCAGTTGGAGCTGCTTGTCGTCGGCAAAACATTTGACTGATAACCTGCCGGCCAAGTTTTTTCATTGTAATCGTCATACACCTTGCAGGAAATTTTATCCAAACAATCTCCGCGATGATTTAGCGTGAACGGCACATAAATTCCTTGGCGACCGGACTTCTTGCTTTGGGTTGGATTTCCTTTGTTTATCCCATTTAATTTGCAATCTCCCGTCGTCCCCGGTTGTTCTTCTTGTTCATCTTTCACGCAAATTCCATCGCCACCTTCCATTGTGGTTAATTGGGTTCTTGTGATATTGATTAGACCAAAAATATTATAATTGGTTGTTTGCAAAAGCTGGTCTTTGGGCTTGCACCGCCATCCCAAACCGCAAACCGCGCAATCATTGGCCGCCACCAAACAACTCCGACCGGTTGAGCAATCGACCGCGCCATCGGTTTTGTCGCAAGGAAATTTACTCTTGCACGCCTCAATATCAGCCGTTGACGCATCCTGCAAAGCTTCACACCCGCTCTGGCTCTTGATCCAATAGGTATTATTGACAATATCATCCTTAATCACTCTCACCGCGGCAATACTCTTATCGCATTCAAATTGAAACCCGCCGGATTGCCCCGCCCCCTGAGGCACGCATCGCGCGTTGCCGCCTTCTTCATCTTGTTGGCAAATTAAATCTCTACCTTTGCAATAATCTTCTTTGTATATTGTCCAATCTTCCAAATTAAATTTATCCGCGTATCCCTTGGAAACGCATGTATTAACCGCGCTTTTACCCGTTTTTGTGTCACAAATCCTGTCTCCGGTTTTCCATCCTTTACCATTCTTATCAATACAATTAGGTCTCTCTTGCGCGGCAGAATTTATAAGCGTAATTTTCGCAGTTTTTATTTCAACTTGCTCATTAAGCATACAAGACGCAACACATTCAAGCGCAACATTATTCTGCGATTCGGCAAAACGGAATGTTTTTTCCGCCACCCACTTATCGCTTTCTTTAGAAGACCAAATTCCGTCAGCCCCCGTATCCATACTCGGCCACGACGCGCCGTCCGCCTTACAATTAAATATTGCGCATTCTTTAAGACCGCTTCCGCTAATCAAATGCACCACTTTTGTTCCGTTTTGCGTAATTGAATAATCTATCGGTGTGCCCGTCGAGCCTTTTTGCGGATCTGTTTGAAAATAAGAAGTGCAACTGGGCAGATTGACAGAGGTGGTGTCGTTTCCATAACATCTGCCGGTGAATATTTTTGATTCGTAATATAAACTTGTTAACGGATTTTTGCCGGCGCCGTCCGCTTTGTCATTCAAAAAGGAAACCGAATAATAGGCGCAACCATATTCATCGGCGCCTTGATCGCCGCTCCATCCTGCCGAATGCATCGGATTTTCCGCCGTCCCTGAATTACAAAAATATCCCTTACCACCGAACACATCCACCTTCGTGGTGCCGCATTTATCGCTGTTTTGATTCAAAAGCCAGCTGTAAACTCCGCAACCGTTTTTCTCTTCGCACTTAAAGCTATAGCCGCGGAATGGGGACGACATTTTGGATTTTTCATTGATGCACCGATAATCTTCCGATAAATTAACCTTGAAATATTCATTTTGGCTCACCTCCTGCCCTTGCCATTTGGCAAGATCCCGTCTTGGCGCGCAAAGAATGTCATTTATTTCCAGTGCTGTAATTCTTGGCAACCCGCTGACACCGGTTATCACCGAATATCCGTTAAGAGACACGCCTCCAAGAAACTTTTCAAACGCGGTAATAATGCCATTTTTATCGGAACTTGATAAAATCTGCACTTTCTTTAATGTTTCCGGTTTAATATAGTTTTGATAACATAACCTTGCGTTTTCCGGAGAATCTATTTTATATGTTACACCCGTAACAACACAATCTTTTTTGCCGATTTCTTGCTTATAAAAATCAAACGCATCTTTAACGCTTTTTGCTAATCTTTCGCAGTCTCCTTCATTATTGCATTGCGCGGTGTCGGAATTGCAACCCGAGTAGCAGGGCTCGCCTTGTAGTTTTAATTGATAAAAATAATAATTTTCATCTTGCGTCGCATATGATCCGTATGATCCATCGCCCATCCTCAATCTTTCAACATTTTCACTGAAAGCGTAGGCGCACCGGTAAACGCCATCAACGGATAAATAGCTGGGTTTTTCGCAAGTGGTCGTGCCATATCTAACGCCACGACCGTCGGCGGTTTTGCAACCTTTGGCGCAACGGCCGTCGGAAAAACAAAATTCATTGGGCCCGCAAGCGCTATCGGAAAGCCCTATATTGACGCTTGACCCGCGATTGGCGCACGCCGTCCCGCTCGACGCCGTCGGCGATTCCTCCTCCGGCGCTCCGGGAGAGGTCAGCGGCCCAGATCCTTCCGGCGAAGTGTTGCCGGCCGAAGGAGATGATATTGTCCCTGACGAAGTCATGGGATTCACGCACGCACAAACATAATCCGCCGTGCATTGGCAAATCTTATTTTGGCTGGAGCAATCTTCTTTGAACTCCAATCTTCGGGACGATTGACATTCTATTAATTTTGTATGTTCCGGATTACAATATAGTCTGCCGACAAAAGTGGCACTACAAGCAAGCCCCTCGCTCACGGGAGTAACATAATCGCCCGTCACGCCATCTCCTTTAAAAACTTGCGCCGAAATAATATTATTAATTTCAAGTTGAGCAACACCAACAACCATCGCAATCAAGCAAACATAAACCGCCGCGAGGATTTTGGCGCGACCGGAGCAAAAATTAACTGCGAAATTTTTGATTTCCATATTTTATTTTAAATTTTAAAAACACTATTATTTCATTTTCGCAAAACCCGATTTAAAAGTCAATGTGAATAACTCAAAAAAATTGAAAATTGAAAAATCAAAATGAAAAATGACAGTTTAAAATTAAAAATATCGGCATTTTTGCGTTTTTTCAACTTTACATTTTGCATTGTAATTTTGATTTTTGATTTTTAAATTTTAAATTTTAACGCTTGCGCTTTTGCAATCACTTCCTCATTCACCGGCGTCGCCACCCCAACGCGTTTGCCCAGCCGCACCGCTTCCCCGTTATAATAATCAATTTCGCTCAAATCTTTGGGGCGATTTCTGCCTTTGGCGATCGCGCGGGCAAAAAGTCCGCGGCAAGGCGCCAACAGCCAAGTCGGCAACAATGTCAACTCCGCCAGCAACTTCACCGGATAACCGCCCAAATCGGCGGCAAATCTGCCGCCGGAAATTTTAACCGCCAAAACAAATTCCCGCAACATCGCGATTTCTTTTTTAAAAATTTCTTTGTTTTGCCAACCATCACCGACCGGCACGCCTTTCACCGCGGAATACATGCCAATCAAATTCAAAAACAATTTAGCGTTCTCCATCGCCAAAACATCCTTGCCCCGAAATTCTTGCGCCCTAACTCCCGCCCCTTGAAAAACCTCCTTCAAGCGCCGCAAGGTTTCACCTTGCAAGCTTGCAAGGTGAAACCTTGCGCAATCCACCGCGCCAAACCCCAGCTTGATCGGCAACTTATAACTGATGACCGATGTCCCATCGCTGTCACTCAAATCAACGCCATTGATTAACGACACGCGAATAATTTCCACCTTGTCCGATTCTTGTCCCAACGCTTCTTTTAGCCCTTTGCGGGCATCCGCGATAACCGATCGGCCGTTTTGCGGCAATATCAACGCCGGAAAATGTCTTTGTCCCGCAAAATAGCGATAATAAAACGCGACAATTTTATCCACCGGATTGCGCGTTGCCAGCCATAAAAAATCAGGCGGAGCGGTTTCAATCGCCAAGTCAAAATCATCCGGAGAAACTGTTTCTGACGCAAAGACTTCGGGCGGATTTTTGCCGCGCGCGATTTTAATTTTTTGCGATTTGATTTTTTCAATTTCGGACGGCAGCGCCGCGCCGACAATTTTTGCCGCGCCTTGCAACTCGCGGCAAAACAACGCCCCCGTCCGTCCGGCGGCGCCGATCACATAAATTATTTTCGCCTTATCATTCATCATTTAATGGTTAATGGTCATCTCTTCACCTCCCCGCCGCTTCTGATTTTTGCCATAAATGTTGCGAGATTTTGGCTTGCGCGGCGCGGATCTCATCGCCAAATTGTTGATTTGCCCGCGCCAATCCTTGCGCCGCCAAAAACACAATGGCAAAAATCGTCGCCAACAGCGACAGCGAAAATTTCGCCAGATCCGACAAATCATTTTTGTTGGGCATAACAAAATGGGTCTGTTGCCGAATTAGCTTTGAAGCGAAATTTTCAGATTTCGCGCGAGCCAAATGAGAAAAGAGGAGACATACTTGGCTTAAAGTATGCCGACGATTGACGAATTTGGCGCAGCCGAAAGATGGAAATTGCAGCCAAAGCCAATTCGGCAACAGACCCAAAATAATTCAAAATTTAAAAATCAAAAATCAAAATTAAAAATCGCCAAAACCGCGGCAAGATAGCAAAAGTTCCCGCGAAAACGGGAACTTTAAAAAATCTAAAAATTAATTTTCGGGAAAACGAAACGACATCACCGCCGCGCCAATCATATCTTTTTCGGCATCCCAATTTTTTGCCAATGTCACGCCGGTGATAATGTAAATTCGCCCGTTTTTTGACGCGTATAATTGCATATTCTTCATCGCCAAATCATTCTGAGTGAATGATCCGCCGAGCAATGTCGCCGAAGAGCCGTCCGGCAAATTAACCTTGCGTTCGGAAATGATTTTATAGTCGGTCATATTCGTTTGCAACACCGTTTTGGCTTTGGCGACATAATCTTTTTCATCGCTCAACAAATTGTCCCGCACCACGCTGATGTTTTCATTGAAAAGATTATTGCCGGCAGCGTCTTTTTCCCACTCGGGCTTGAAAAACGCCGCCATCGGCCGATAGCTCATCACTCCTTGCCGGCTGGTCCATCCCGCCGGAGGAGTGATCGTCTGTTCCAATCGGGAAATATCGGCTAAAAGCGCCGGATCGATTTGATTTTGCGCCGCCGGCGCCGGCTCATCTTCAACGACAGGCGTGTCATTATTAACAACTTCAGGTTCAACCGGCGCAATCACCGCCGGTTTTTTTGAGTTATCCCGGCCGCTCGTTATCGCCAGCACTGCCGCCACGACGATTAACATCGCCAACGCCCCCAATCCAGCAACCAACAAAATTTTTTTACCGCTCCCGCCGCCATCTCGCGCTGGCGCCAAAGAAGCGTCGCCGGAAAAATCTTGGCCGCCGCGAATCGCCGCGCCTTCGGCATCCAAAAATGCTTCATCAATTTCGGCCTGATGCCAACCTTGCTCCAACAAAACATCAATGATTTTGTTTTTGGAAACGCTCAGCGACAACTGCTGTTGAATATACTCAACAAGTTCTTTGTTCATATTGTTTTTATGCGAAAAATTTTTACCGCGCAGAAATATTTTTTTCACTGTTTTCATTTTCGCAAACAAAAAACCGGTTGTCAAATTTTCGCCCGCCGCCAGCTTCTTGCCGCGCTCATTTATGAAAAAACCGCCGATAGCGGTTTTCTCAAAATGAGCGGGCGAAGGGAAGGACTCCCGATTACAGGCCCCTCATTCCCTTCTTGCCGCGCTCCAATTTAAAAAACTCCCGATGAAAGGAGTTTTTTAAATTGGAGCTGTTTTTACGAAAAAGTTCGAACCTATTTTCTAAACGATGTGGTGGTTCGGCATTCCGCCCCGCCTGAATCGCGCCCCGCTTGCTAGCGGGTCACGAAAACCCCGCCCCGCATCGCCCTTTTATCTTTTTCTTTTCATATCCCGCCGCCGAAAGGAATTTTCCAAGGTGGGGCGATGCGGGGCGGGGTCTGGCGCTCTTCGCGCCAGAAGACGGCGGGGCTCCATGCCGGGGCTCGGTCGCGGGTCATTGTCCTACCTTTTCGCATATTCCCTGCCCGCTCCGTCGCGTAATACAAAACGCGCGGTCAACGGGCCGCGCGTGGTAACAATCTGGCAGTGGCATTATTCTTCCGTGGTACTCGTCGCCGAAACATCAGGTTCTGAATTTTCGCTTGTA
>CAYOLX010000033.1:0-8562 GCA_964404915.1 uncultured Candidatus Saccharibacteria bacterium
TTCCTTTCTGGCGGCGCATTTCGCAAAGCGAAATACGAAAAATTGCGGCGGCGAAAAAAGAAGCGGCGAAAGCGAGGGCGGGCAAAAATTCCTTCCCCCCAACCCCCTTCCTTTTTGCCCGCCCGAGCGTTCAGTTTTGGTTCTGCCGCGCGAAGCGCGGCAATCAGTCGGGATTTTGTTCAAAATGAGTTCTGACTTTTTCCAACAAACACCACAAGGTAGTAGATTTTCGGCTCGCTTTGCGATTTCGGATTTTTATTAAAAAATCTGGCCGAAAATTCACTACCTTGTCCGCAAGGCAGTAGATTTCGCGCGATTCCGCCAAAGGGCGGTTAATCAATAAACTTTATAAAATCGTCAATTTGATGTCTTGAGGCGGCAAAATATATAGTATTGAATATGTTTTGGGTCTGCCAATGTTTTCTGATAATCTTCATCTGTTAAATTTCCGCTCTCTATCTCATTTCTTAATTCTAACAAGGGTCTGTTGCCAAATTGGCTTTGAAGCGAAATTTTCAGATTTCGCGCGAGCCAAATGAGAAAAGAGGAGGCATACTTGGCTTAAAGTATGCCGACGATTGACGAATTTGGCGCAGCCGAAAGATGGAAATTGCAGCCAAAGCCAATTCGGCAACAGACCCAACAAATCTCCTGTATTTTCATTCAACACCAAATCTACTTCTATCTGGTCGGGATTGATCTTTGACTCATCGGCAATAGCCTTTCTCGTATCACAAATGATATCCTCCTTGGTTCTAAATGGCTTTTCTTTAAACATGCCATCCTCATAATCATAAATTGTTTCTGTTAATTTTCGCATGCCAAAACAAGCCCATCCCTCTGCCTCTCTTTTTCTTTTTATCGCCGTAAAAGACAATGGATTTTCCGGTCGCTTATAAGCTTCCGGCTCAGATTGCTTTTCCTTAAATATATTTCTAACATTTAGTGCGATTAGGCAAGATAGTAGATCTTGGAGCATTCGCGGAATGCAAGGCGGGAATTTTTTCTTTAGGGTGGACCCGATCGGAGTTGAACCGACAACCTCCTCCATGCCATGGAGGCGCGCTGCCAATTGCGCTACGGGCCCTTAAACGAATTGAATATATCGCAAATCTCCAATTTTGCAATCTTTTTCTAAAAACTATTAACCATAAACTAAAAACTAAATTTTGCTTCGCAAAATTTGTGCCCCCGCCAGGAATCGAACCTGGATCTAGAGCTTAGGAGTCTCTTGTTCTGTCCATTGAACTATGGGGGCAAATTTCGCTAACGGCGAAATAGTTAATAGTTAATTGTTAATTGTCAATTGTTAATAGTTATTGTTAATAGTTAATAGTTAATTCATCTTGCGCTTCCAAAGTTTAGCAAAAATCGCGCTTGTTGGCAACGCGTTTTGATGCTAAAATACACAAAATTGAAAATTGAAAAATCAAAGTTAAAAATTACAAATTAAAGTTAAAAATTATTAAATTCCAATCAGCTAATTTTTTTGAATAACGAAGTTCGTTGAGACAAGTGTTTTTGTCGGAGCATTATTTTGCGCGACCGGCGCAAAATACATTAGAAAATTTTACGCAGTAAAATTTTTGGTGCTCCGTGAAAATATTTGCCGAATAAGGGCTTCGTCATCCAAGGTAATTTTACATTTTAAATTGTCATTTTGATTTTTGATTTTTAAACTTTGAATTATGCCTTCAAAACCCTTTTCCCCCATTGTGGCAGTGGCAAAAAAAGTTTGCCCGGCGGTCATCACCATCATCGTTTCCAAAGAAATTTCACGCGCCGAGCAATTCTATTTCGCGCCGCCAAATCAAGGACCGGCGTTGCCGCCGCAAAACGGCAACAGCAACGAAAAAACCAAAATCGGCGGCGGTTCGGGATTCATCATTTCTCCGGAAGGATACATTTTCACTTGCGCCCACGTGGTTAACGACATTGACGCCAGCTACACCGCCATCATTGACCCGGAGCAAAAATATGAATGCCAAGTGCTGGCAAAAGACCCTCTCATTGATTTGGCGATTCTCAAAATTAACGCCCGGCAAAAACTGCCTTGGTTAAAAATGGGTAATTCCGAAACCATTCAGCTGGGAGAATCGGTGCTGGCGGTGGGCAATCCCATGGGCGAGTTTGACGACACCTTGTCGGCCGGCATCATTTCCGGACTAAGCCGGCGCATCACCGCCTATGGCGGCAGCAAAATGCAAGAAACCAGCTTGCGGGGACTGATTCAAACCGACGCGGCCATCAACCCGGGCAATTCGGGCGGTCCGCTGGTGAATATGCGCGCGCAAGCCATCGGCATTAATACCGCCACGGTGATGGGAGCGCAAAATTTGTGCTTTGCCATTCCGGTGAGCTATGCCAAAAAAATGATGGAGGAGGTGCTAAAATACGGCAAACTAAAACGACCGTTTATGGGCATTCGCTATGTTATCCTGAATCCTGAAATCGCGATCGCCAACAAGCTTCCGGTTGATTATGGCGCGCTGATCGTGCGCGAAACTTTCGGCGAACCGGCGGTGATCCCCGGCAGCGCCGCGGATCTGGCGGGACTGAAAGAATATGACATTATTTTGGAATTCGGCGGCAAAAAAATTTCGCGCGAGCGGCTGTTAACCGACATTCTGCAAGAATGCAAAATCGGCGATGAAATTCCCATGGCGGTTTTGCGCGACGGCAAAATTTTAAAACTCGGCATTCGCCTGCTGGAACGAAAAAACTGCTGAAGGTTTTTGAAACTTTAAAAGCAAAACGGCCTTCCGGCCGTTTTTGTTTTCGCATTTTTTACTCCTCATTACTCATCAACTCATCTCTCATCTACTATCCCTATCCTTTGCTCAATTTGGGCACTATCATCGCCACATATATCGCCGCCAATCCCACCACGCCATAAACAATGGTTTCCAACATCGGCACACCGCCCAACAGCTGATGCACCAAATTAAAATTAAACACCGCCAACCCCCAATTGAGGCCGCCCACAATCACCAGCACCAGCGCGCCGGTATCAAGCCAGGTAAGTTTCATAAATTTTTATTATTAAACTAAAAATTCATTTTTACTTATTGCCGACCTTTTGCAAATTTTACCATATCGGCAAATTAACGCAATAATCACGCAAATGCGGCAAAGATTTTGGCGCAGGCGCCGCCGGCGTCAATTTTTTCAATTTTTGAGGGTGAAAGCAATTCATTTTTCACCGCCGCGGCAATCTCTTGAGCGGAAAGCGCCATTTTCCCATAACCGCGCCGCGAGATGAACTCGGCGTTTTTTTCTTCTTGTCCCGGAATCGGATCGGTCATCACAATCGGCTTGCCCAGCGCCAAACATTCCGAAATTATCAATCCGCCGGGTTTGCTCACCACCACATCAGCGATTTTCATATATTCGTCAAGACGGCCGGTCCAGTTGATCAATTTGAAATTATCAGATTCGCCGATCTCGCTTTTCACCTTTTGATAAACTCCATTGTTGCCGCCGCAGACCATAATTAAATTAAGCGGCCGGCTATTTTCAAGAATGCCGCGCAATGCCGGCACAATGAATTCTTTTTCCAGCCGGCTGATAAAAAGCGCTGTTTTGAAATCATTTTTGATGCCAAGATTTTTTTTGATCACGCGAGGATTATAACGGCAATAGAATTTCTTGCCCAGCGGCATGCCGCTGGCTTCAATCCTGTTTTTTGCGACTCCGGCGCGCACCAAATCATCTTTCACTTCAATCGCCGGCGTAAAATAACGATCAATCAGCGGCACATTGTAATAGGCATGGCCGTGATAATCGGTGACCACCGCCGCCAGCGACACATTGGGAAAAATTTTTTTGCAGGACGGCGCCACCATCGGCGCGGGAATCACATTGGTGAAAATGACACCGCCGGGAGCTTCCTTTTTTAAATAACGGCTGATTTTGCGCGCGAACACTCTTTGAAATCCTCCCGTCTTGCGGAACGCCGCCGAAACCGGCGGTTTATCAAAAGTTTGATACACCGCCCCCCAAACCAGCGGCAAATAATCATTGGCGACATCATAGAACAGCTCAAAAAACTTGCCCAAGCGCGGTTCAATTTCGCGCAAGTCAACGTGCTTGACGTCTATTTCGGGCAAATTGTCGCGCGCGTATTCTTCCAGCGCTTGGGCGGCGCGAATGTGCCCCCACCCCGTTTTCATTGAAATGATTAAAATTTTTTTCATCAGACCTGTTGCCTCGGGTGAAATTATCCGGGGCGATCGCGTTTTTCTTGCTCCTGCAAATAGACCCTCAACGCGGCTTCTTCTTCGGGATTGATCCCAAAAGCCGCAATCCTCGTTGGCGCGGAAAAAATTTTTCGCCCCAAATTTTTATGCTCAAAAACCACGATTTTATTGACCAGACGATCAACTTCGTCTTCCCGCCAAATTTCGGCCAGCAATTGGCGGCGCACCCGCTCAAACGACATCGCCCAAATCAACTTGGTTTTCGCCTCGTGATTGTCGGCAATAAAATACACCCTCCCCCAGTAGAGCTTATTATTTCTATCAGTCTTGAATTTTTCCTTAACAATTCTCATTAAATTTTAATTTGCCAAAAGCCATTTATATAAAGGCACCACTCTCACAATCTTTTCATCAATTTTTCTTTCGTCTTCTTGTTCTCGCGTAATCACCGTCCCCTCATTTAAACCAAAAATTTTCATCGCCTCCAAAACGCCTTTTATCTCTCGTTTTTCATTTGTTTGCTGGATGTTTTTAGTTGCTTGAACCACCGCGGCAATTTTTGTTTTTCCTTTAACCACAAAATCGCATTCAAATGAATTTTTGTAATAAAACAGCTTTTTATCCGCGGCCGCGAATTTCGCGAAGACCGCGTTTTCCAATAGGCAGCCATAATTCTCGCTAAAAGCAAATGACGCCGTTTCAATGAATCCGTTATCAACCGCGTAAACTTTTTTGGGGTAATTTTCCTGTTTTTTTAATAAATATCGGTAATTGGAAATTTCCGATAATAAAAACGATTCTTCAAAAAACCCGATGTATTCCTTGGCGGTTTTCCCTTGGATTTGGGAAAATTTGCCCAGTGAATTATAGCTGTATCCTTGTCCGATATTGGAAAAAAGATATAAAAGCAAGCTTTCCACTTCTTTGGTCTTTTTAATCTCAAACCGAGGAACAATATCTTGATATAAAATGCTCCGATAATAATTAGCCAACAGTTCTCGTTTTAATGCATCATTTTGCTCCAAAACTATTTCGGGAAATCCCCCCATCTTTAAATATTCATCGCAAAGACCGATTAGAGCCGGACCATTTTCGGCGATTGCCAACTCCTCCTTGGTTTCAATTCCTTTAATCGCGGCAATTTCCTGGAAATTAAAAGGGTGGATTTTTTTGACTATTTGCCGCCCAGAAAGCAGGGTTGCCATTTGCGCCCCCAGCAGCCGGGAATTGGAACCGGTGATAAAAAATTTCACGCCGCCCCTTTCATAGAGGTCCTTGACAAACACTTGCCATTTGGGAAAAAATTGCGCCTCGTCAAGAAAAATAAACACGCGCCCCTTCTTGGGCTTGGCCGCGGCCTTATATTCATCAAACAACCGTTTTAAATTGGCGGGATCATTCTTATAACTCTCCAGCGCCGGTGATTCCAAATTCAAAAAAAGAATATTGCCCGGATAAACTTTTTCTTGATCCATCAAACGATTGATGATTTGCTTCAAGACTGTTGATTTACCGCATCGGCGCACTCCCAGCAAAGCGATAATATGTTTGGTCGCCGCATAGCTCATCAAATCATTGAGGCATTCACGCTCAAAACCGGCCTCCGGTTTTTGACCGCGCCAATGTTTGTTTTGTTCCGCCAATAATTGTTCAAACATATTGTTAGGGTCTGTTGCCGAATTAGCTTTGGCTGCAATTTCCATCTTTCGGCGGCGCCAAATTCGTCAATCGTCGGCATACTTTAAGCCAAGTATGCCTCCTCTTTTCTCATTTGGCTCGCGCGAAATCTGAAAATTTCGCTTCAAAACTAATTCGGCAACAGACCCTATTAGTAATGGATTACGAATTAAACCGCTTTAATTCGTAATATACTACCAATTAATTTAATGTCAACCCCCTCTCGCCTGGTGATTTTAGCCTTCTTCAGAATTTGAATTTTATTTGATAATTGTGACATTGAAAATTTATTGGAAATTGGAAATTAAAAATTCCTCCTTAACGAATGTTAAAGAGGTGTATTTCCGTGCTTGCGGGCGATTTTGGGTTCGCGCTTGGTTAACAATGATTCCACCAGCCGTGTCAAAATCGCGCGGGTGTCTTTGGGATGAATCACCATATCCACTTGCCCGAGTTTGGCGGCGGCGAACGGATTGATGAATTCGCGCAATTCTTCGGATTTTCCATCCTCAACTTTTTGAGGATTCTTGGCAGCGGCGATTTCGCGATGATAGATAATTTTGGCGGCCTGTTGCGGTCCCATCACCGCGATTTGCGCTCCCGGCCAGGCGACCACGCGATCATAACCCAATTGGCGGCTCGCCAACGCGATGTAGGCGCCGCCGAACGCCTTGCGCAAAATCACGCTCACTTTCGGCACCGACGCGGCGGCATAGGCATATAAAACTTTGGCGCCGTGGCGGATAATGCCGCCGTGCTCTTGCGCCGTGCCCGGCAAATAACCGGAAGTGTCCACCAAATTAACCAGCGGCAAATTAAACGCGTCGCAAAAATTCACGAACCGCGCGATTTTATCCGATGAATCAATGTCCAAAACTCCCGCCATAGTTTTGGGCTGATTGGCAACCACGCCCAGCGAATGGCCGTTTAGCCGCGCCAATCCCACCACGGTGTTAGCGGCAAATCCCGATTGAACTTCCAAAAACGAGTTATTGTCAAAAACTTCGGCAATCACCTCGCGCACATCATAGCCCTTGGTTTCTTCTTCGGGAACAATATCGGCCAGCTTGGCGCTTTCTTCTTTTTCAAACAGTTCCGATAAAATTCCTTTTGAGCGCGGCGCGTCGTCAACATTGTTTTGCGGCAAATAGGCCAAAAGTTTTTTCACTCCGGCAAAACATTCTTTTTCGCCCGCGTATGAAAAATGGGCGCAACCGGATTTGGCGCAATGCGCCGCCGCGCCGCCCAGCGCGTCCAGCGTCACCTCCTCACCAGTAACTTTTTTCACCACTTCCGGACCGGTGATAAACATCTGACTGATGCCATCCACCATAAAAATGAAATCCGACAATCCCGGCGCGTAGCACGCCCCCCCCGCCGACGGACCGACAATCACCGAAATTTGCGGCACCACTCCCGATGCTTTAACCATGGAATTAAAAATCGCCGCGTAACCATCCAAGCTGGCGATTCCTTCTTGAATGCGCGCGCCGCCCGAATCAATAATGCCAATTGCCGGACAACCGGTTTGGCGCGCCATTTCAATGATTTTGACGATTTTTTTGCCGTGCGCCTCTCCCAATGATCCGCCCATTTTGGCAAAATCCTGGCTGTAGACGCAAACCGGCCGGCCGCCGATTTTGCCAAATCCGGCGGTCACCGCGTCGCCGGGGACTTTCTTTTTGTCCAGCCCCAAGCGATCAAAACGAGTTTCCACCAGCGGATCAAGTTCGGTGAAAGTGTCGGCGTCCAAAAGCGCGGCAATCCGTTCGCGGGCGGTGAACTTGCCTTTTTGGTGCTGTTTTTCCGCCGCCGCGGCGTCCTCCAATCCTCCCAATTGTTTTTCCAATTCTTTGATTTCTTTTTCAAAATTCATAGATTTAATTAAATCCTAAATCCTAATTTCTAATCTCTAAACAAACTCAAAATCCAAAATCAAAAAACATCAGACGCGTTTTGTTTTAAAATTTGAAGTTTGGATTTTGGATTTGTTTGGGATTTAGTGCTTAGTGCTTATAATTTTACTGACTGATTACCTTTAATATGTTTCGCAACCTCTCTATAACTTGCTCTAAAAGGGCGCGATTGTCAACTTCTTCGCCCGTTTCAATTTTAACCGATGTGGCGATTTTTTCCAGTCCCCCGCCAAAATTTTCGGCGTTGGTGTTCACCCCGATGCCGATCACCGATAACTTCACCCCGCCGCAAATGACATTTTCCGTCAGAATTCCGCAAAGCTTTTTGCCGTTTAGATAAACATCGTTGGGCAGTTTGATCATCGGCTCAACGGCAAAACTTTCTTTGACCGCGCCGGCGACGCAAAACGCCGCCAAAATGGTGATGATTTGCAAATCGGCGATATCGCCGATATCGCCCGGCGGCAAAATCACCGAAAAATAGAGCCCGCCCTCCGGCGACGCCCACAAAACCCCGCCCTTGCCATAACCCCCCGTTTGCCGCCGCGCCCAAATCACGGTCCACGCCCCCGCGCCCTCAGCCGCCAACCTCTTCGCCTCAACATTCGTCGACCCCGCCTCCTCCATCTCAATTATGTTAAAATTTTTCATGGCTGAATTTTAATATAGCCCAGTTTTTCAATCAACGATTGCGTCGCGGCGGCAGTGATTTTTTTCTGTCTTTGCGCGATTTGGATTTCTTTTATCAGCAAATCAATCTACTTATTAAT
>CAYOLX010000034.1:0-8157 GCA_964404915.1 uncultured Candidatus Saccharibacteria bacterium
TTAAAAATTAACATTTATGAAGATATTGGAGACGATTGGCAACACGCCGCTGGTGGAGATTGAAAAACTCAATCCCAACCCGAAAGTTAAGATCTATGCCAAAATTGAAGGCAACAATCCCACCGGGTCAATAAAGGACAGGATTTCTCTGGCGATGATTGAATATGCCGAAAAGACCGGCGCGTTAAAAAAAGGAAAGACGATTATTGAATGCACCAGCGGCAACACCGGCATTGGCATTGCGATGGTGGCGGCAATCAAGGGATACAAATGCAAAATTATTCTACCCGAATCAATGAGCGTGGAGCGGCGCAAAATGATCACCGCGTTTGGCGCCGAGCTGATTTTGGTGAAACCCGAAATGTGGCGCGACGGAGCGACGGCGATGATGCGCCAAATGGCGCAAAAAAACAAGAAATTGGTGATGTTAAACCAATTTGATAATGAGCAAAATTGTCTGGCGCATTATCATAACACCGGCAAGGAAATTCTGACGCAAGTCAAAACAAAAATAGATTATTTGATCGCCGGATTGGGCACGGGAGGGACGATCACCGGCATCGCCCGCCGCCTTCGCCAAAAATATCCGCAAATTAAAGTTATCGGCATTCAGCCGTTTCTGGGAGAAAAAATTGAAGGTTTGCGCTCGGTCAAATCGGGAGCGATTCCCAAAATTTTGGAACCCTGTCTTCCTTGTGGCGATCATCGCAAAAATTTGATTGATATCGTCATTGATATTCACGCCAAGGACGCGTCAAAAACCGCACGTGATTTGGCGGCAAAAGAGGGAATTTTCGCGGGGCAAAGTTCGGGCGCGGTCATGTTTGCCGCCGCTAAATATGCCAAAAAGATGGCAGCGGGAACCATTGTTACTCTTTTCCCCGACCGCGGCGAAAAATATTTGAGTACTGAAATTTTTTCCTCGTCAAAAAAATAACGCTAAAAATTTAATAAATTTTATGGATAACATTCTTGACACCATCGGCCGAACGCCGCTGGTGGAAATAAAAAAATTAAATCCCAATCCGAAAGTGAAAATCTATGCCAAGCTGGAGGGGTTCAACCCCGGCGGTTCAATGAAAGATCGCGTGGCGCGGGCGTTAATTGAAGGCGCGGAAAAATCGGGCGTGCTGGCGGCCGGTAAAACCGTGATTGAGGCAACCAATGGCAACACCGGCATCGGCATTGCGATGGTGGCGGCAATCAAAGGATATAAGGCGATCATCGTGTCGCCGGAAAACGCCAATCGGGAAAGAAAACGGATTATTGAGAGTTTTGGCGCGCGAATGATTGAGGTGAAGCCCGAAATGTGGCGGCAGGGAGCGCTGGATCTGGTGGAAGAAATGGCGGCAAAAGATCCAGATTTGGTGATTTTGGGCAAATTTTCGCCTGCGCAAAATTGCGCGGTGCATTTTAACACCACCGGTAAAGAGATTGTCAAACAAGTTGGCGGTCCGATTGATTATTTTGTTTCTTGCATCGGCACCGGCGGCGCGATTTCGGGAATTGCCCGCCAATTGCGGCAAAATTGGCCGCAAACGCGGGTGATCGGCATTCAACCCAAAATCTGGGGCGCCGACTCCCCCATTGAAACCGGAATTTTTCCGCCGATACTCAATTCAAACTTGCCTTGCGGCGATCACAGCAAGGTGATGGTGGACATTATCGTGGAAATCGGGCAAAACGATGCCAATCAAATGGCGGAGCGAATCATTCGCGAGGAAGGAATTTTTGCCGGACCGGGCGCGGGCGCGGCAATGTTTGTGGCGGCAAAATACGCGCAAAAGCTGGAAGGCGGCGTGATCGCCACCGTGTTTCCCGATCGCGGAGAACACTATTTGTCCACGGAAATGTTTAGGAGTTGAATCATATAATCTCATATAATCATCTAATCATACGCTTTGCTAATCATCTAATCATATAATCATTAAACACAAAAACGCGCGACGCGCGTTTTTGTGTTTAATTAATGATTAAATGATTCAATGAAATGCTATTTTTCCGCGAGTTTGTCGCGCAGATTCTTTATGGCTTCCGCCGCCGCGTCTTTGCCGCCCAAACCGAAAGCCAAGCCGAACGCCAGCGCGAATGTCGCCACAAAGCCGGTGATCAGGGTGGAGATGATCGCCTGCGCCACTTCCAATTGAAGCAAGATTGCCATTACCGCGAAGGTGTAGATTGAGACGCGCACGATCGCTCCCAGTAAGTTGCTGTATTTGATCTCCAATTTTTTGACCGATGCTCTGATTATCTTTTCCAAAATATCGGCCACAATGATTGACACCACAAAAATCGCCGCGGCGACAATCACATTGGGCAACCATGCCAGGACGCGGGTTAAGACCGCGGCAAACGCATCCAATCCTAAAATTTCCACAAAAATCTGCAAAAAGACAATCACCAAAACCCATTTCAAAATCGCACCCAAAAATTCGGAAGGATGCACTTTGATTTCGGCGGATTCCAGCGCCGATTTCCAACCGCTTCTTGAAAACAGCGAGTCAAAGTTGATTTTTTTGAGAATGTTGGCGGTGATTTTTCCCATTCCCGAAGCGATAATCCAGCCGATGCCAAACACGATTAAACCGATTGCCAGCTGCGGCAAGAACAGCAACGCTCCCTCCCAAACATTTTGCAACGCTTTTAAAGTGATTTCCGACCAATCATTGGTAATTGCCATATTTTTTATTTATTATATTTTTTGAACTATAGCTTGTGCCCGACTTTGACCCAAGCCTTATAATCATATTGTAGTATGGATATTTTCCACCTGTCAAGATTTGGAGCATTTCCGGAAGCGGCATGATAATGTGCTTTAGCGAGCCGAAAATCTACTACCTTGTGGACCTTGGCGGATTCGAACCGCCGACCTCCTCATTGCAAATGAGGCGCTCTGCCGGCTGAGCTAAAGGCCCGAATTAGCCGTCAATTATCAGCTAGCAACTATTAGAAATATACACATATAAGATAACAGAAAGCGCGCGATTTGCAAGTTAAACCAAGCTTGCATTTTTTGAAAAATGAGGTAGAATTAATTTGTTTTCGGGCGATTAGTTAAGTGGTATAACGCTGTCCTGATAAGACAGAGGCCGAAGGTTCGATTCCTTCATCGCCCACCAAAAGAATGATTTTGTCAATAAAAAACGGCTTATTGCCGTTTTTCTGGTTTTGTGATTTTCTTTTTGGGTTTTGGTTTTGGGCGAGGGATGGAGAAATTGCCGATGATCATTTCGGGGTTGATTTTTTTGAATGCCGCGGCGGTGATAATTATTGACGCTTCATATGTTCCCGCCGAAATTATTATTTTTGAGCATTCCAGCATTTTTTTGTCGCAAAAAACGCGCGTTTGCCATAAATTGGCAAACGGCGGAATCGCGCCCGGATCAATGCCTTTAAAAGTTTCGGCGATTATTTTTTCTTTGACAAATCCGATTTCATCGGCCTTCGCAACCTTTTTTAATTTTTCAATGTCCATATTTCTGTTGCCCCCGACAACCGCCAATACCGTCTCTTTGCCGATTTTTAACGTTAAAACCTTGGCGATGGCGTCATGCTTCACTTTCAAAGTCGCCGCCTTGTCAAACGCGGTGTAAACCGTGCGATGCCCGACCAATTCATATTTGATGCCGGCTTTCTCCAAAAATCCTTCTATCTTTTTTGGGATTTTAATTTGCGGGTTCATTGGTTATTAAGATAAAAAATTATTTGGGAATGAGTTTAATTCCTATCTTATCGGCGGTTTGAAAATGCCATTTTTCATGCTTGTTCAATTGCCGTTGCATACCGATTTGATCGGCGCGATAATCGTCAATTTTATCTCCCAGCATCGTAATTTTGTTAAGCACTCGCTCAACACTAGAATCCAAATCGGCCTTGTCAGCTTTGGTTGCCAAGGTTTCGTGCATTTTATCAAATTGACCGATCAAAAAATCCATTAATTCTTTGTAGTCGGATATCGTAATATAATTATCGCGATTATTTTGAATGTTGTTTGCCATAAAATTGTCTTGGAGTTTGATATTCGTTTATATTATCATTCTACCAAAGTTTTTCACGCCGTCAATTTTTGGAATTATAAAAAGAGGTCTTGTTTAAAGCGCGATTATTTGCTAAATATTACTATATTCGGGGGTGTAGTGAAATTGGCATCACAAAGGTCTCCAAAACCTTCGTTTCAGGTTCAAGTCCTGGCACCCCCGCTTTCACCCGCCATAGCTTTACGCGACGGCGGGCTTCATTCTGTTTATTGCGTCCCTACGGCGTGGCAAAGCCCGCTTTTAATATGACGGCTTAATAGCATTAACAGCTAAAAATTTTGTCTTCTAAATTTTGCATATGCAAAATTTAGAAGACAAACAAATTATCAAAAAATCCGCGTTGCGGTTTTTTTGATTTGCTCATCGCTCATCAACTCATATCTCATTAACTACTTCTTTGCTTCTTTGTGTTTGGTGTGCTTGCGGCAAGTGTTGCAAAACTTGGACAATTCCAGCTTGCCTTCCATTGTTTTGGATTTGTGGCTGCGGTAATTGATCTGTTTGCACGCCGGGCACGTCATTTTCACGAAGGGTTTCTTTTTTGTTGCCATGTTTCAAATTAAAAATGTAAATATCAAAAATCAAAATGACAATGTAAAATTTAAAATGAAATAATTTTAAAATTTGCCAGCTTTTAATTTTAAAATGTCATTTTCAATTTTGATTTTTTAATTTTAAATTTTTATGATCCCGAGAGAGGAGTTGAACCTCCGACCTATCCCCCACTGATTTGAGCCGACTGTGGGAGTCGAACCCACGACCTTTTCCTTACCATGGAAACGCTCTGCCGCCTGAGCTAAGTCGGCATATTAGTGAGGGATTGCTCTGCCTCTGAGCTACCCGGGCAATAAATTTTCGCAAAGCGAAAATTTAGTAAATAGCTGATAGCAAATAGTTGATAGCAAATCAAAATTCGAATTTCGCATTCATTATTAGCTATGAACTATAAACTATTTTTTGCGTAAACGCAAAAAATGTGGGCTGGGAGGGATTTGCACCCCCGAAGGCGGAGCCACCTGATTTACAGTCAGGCCCATTTGGCTGCTTTGGTACCAACCCGGGGTTTGGCAGTAAATAGAAAATAGTAAATAGAAAAATACGAATACCAAAAACTATTTTCCGGGACTGCGGCTTGCGAACAAAGCCATTATACTTGTTTTTGGCAAAAAAACAAGCTCACGGGGAAACACATCCGCCAAGTTAAGCTCACGGATGTGTTTAATCTCAAATTATTTTCTGAAATCGGATTCGCTTAATTTTGATTGTCGCAGAATTGAACGGAATGTGCCATAGAGGATTTCTTTTCCATGAATCGGCACGATCACGATGAGCGGCGGCACTCCGCGCCGGCAATATTTCGCGTGGCTGCCTTTTTGCGAAACAAAAACGAAGCCGTTTTCTTCCAGCGTTTTAATGACCCTTTTAACGGTTATCGGGTTAGGCATTAGTTAGCGTTAGCGAAAAAACATCGGGTTGTTTCACTTCGTTGATTTGCGATATATCTTGATCTTCAAAATATAACTCCAATGCTTCTTTGAGATTTGCCATTGCCTTTTTTTTGGTCTCGCCAAAGCTTGCCACGTCAACATTCAGGCATTGAGAAACATATTGCTCGCCTTCCTTCCAAACTGCGGCCTTTAAATTAAATTTTTTCATATGTTTCATCATAATAAAACTATTCAGCCCGTCAAGGAGCTCATTGTCAAGTGCTTGTTATTTGATAAGATATGTTAAATGGCAAATTAAGGGTCTGTTGCCAAATTAGGTTCAACTGCAATTTCCATATTTCGGCTCCGAAAAATTCATCGTTCGTCGACAGATTTAGCTTAAATATGCCTCCTCACTCTTCATTTTTCTCGCTCAAAATCTGAAAATTTCGTTCTGAACCTAATTTGGCAACAGACCCATTAAATAAAAAACATGGAATATAATCGTTGGCAGGTGGTTTTGGGGGCGCTTCTCATTCAAATGAGTTTGGGCGCGATTTATATTTACAGTGTTTTTCGTCCCGCGTTGGCGGCGCGTTTTCCCGATTGGTCGGCGGCAGATTTGGCACTTCCCGCCCAGATGGTTTTGGCGGTGTTCGCGGCAAGCATGATAATTTCGGGCAAATTGCAAGACAAGATCGGTCCGCGAAAGACCGCGCTTTTGGGCGCGGCGTTTTTGCTGGTGGGAATGTTTGTCGCCGCCAAATCGCAAACTTTGGCGCAGTTTGTTTTGGGATTCGGGGTTTTGGGAGGGATCGGCATCGGCGCGGCCTATGTGTGCCCCATCGCGGCGTGCGCCAAGTGGTTTCCCGACAAGCGAGGATTTATCACCGGTCTGGCAGTGGCGGGATTTGGCGCCGGCGGAATGATTTTTGCCCCGCTGGCAAGTTATTTTATCGCTTGGATGGGGATTATGGCGGCGTTGTTTTATTTGGGATTGATTTATTTTTTCGCGATCGCCGTTGGGGCGATGCTTTTGAAAATCGCGCCGGAAAATTATTGTCCGGCGGGATATTCGCCGCCAATCGTTGCCGCGACCGCGAAGGTTAATTTTTCCACAAAAGAAATGATAAAAACCAAAAAATTCGGAATTTTGTGGCTCACCTATTTTTTCGGCACGGCGGCGGGATTGATGGTGATAATGAATTTAACCAACATTTGGCAGTCAATTGCCGCGCATCAAAAAGAAATCGCCGCGGTGGCGGCGGCGGGAACCGCGGCGGTGATGGCGGTGGCGGCGTTTAACAGCGCGGGGCGGATTGTTTGGGGGAAAATCTCAGATGTCGCCGGACGAGAAAAAACGCTGATTTTGGCGTTTTTGATTTGCGCCGCCGGATTGGGATTTTTGGTGGCAATACCGCCGTTTTGGGGATTTATCGCCGCCGCCGGCGCGGTGGGATTTTGTTTCGGCGGTTTTTTGGCACTCTATCCGGCGATTTGCGCCGATTATTTTGGCGCCAAAAACATCAGCGCAAATTACGGCGCGTTGTTCGCTGCCTATGGCGCGGGAGGGCTTTTCGGCCCTTGGCTGGCGGCCGGATTATCCCAAACAAAGATCATTGAGCATCAACTTGAAACAACAAGCTATGCCAATCCCCTCTTCGCCGTCGCCGCACTATGCCTTGCCGCGTCATTTGCGATCTTTCACTTCCTCAAACCCGAACCCCGCCGCTAAACCCTTTCCATGGTTTAATGAAAAATTTGATATTTTTTGCTATAGCAAAAAATATCAAATAAACATAAAAACAAAAACAAAAACAACTATTTAAAGTTGTTTTTGTTTTGAGCCGTCCTGCTTCGCTAAAGCTTCGCAGGAGTGAACAATTTCTTGAAGCTGTCTTGGACTTTCGTGATCGGTTTATTTGAGACGAACCGATCAGCGTCTTGAAGTCAAGAGAAGAATTCTCGTCTCTCGACTTTAGCCGACACTCAAAAATGTAAATTAATTGATCCACGAGCAGGTTCCCCTACCCGTGCCTTGTTACGACTTCGCCCCTCTCACTGAATCCAGCTTAGCTCCCCTTGCGGGGCACTTCGGCTGTCCCCAGCTCGCTTGGCGTGACGGGCGGTGAGTACAAGGCTCAGGAACATATTCAACGTGACGTGATGATTCACGTTTACTAGCGATTCCGGCTTCATGAGGTCGAGTTGCAGACCTCAATCCGAACTGGGGCCGTTTTTGATGGGATTAGCTCCGCCTTGCGGCTTGGCGTCCCTTTGTAACGGCCATTGTATCACGTGTGCGGCCCTGGCTGTCAAAGGCCATGCTGATTTGGCGTCATCCTCGCCTTCCTCCGGGTTGTCCCCGGCAGTTTCGCATGACAAGTAAAACATGCGATAAGGGTTGCGCAGGTTACGGCATCTAAGCGTGCATCTTACGACACCTGCTGACGACAACCATGCAGCACCTGTCCCGCCGTCCTTGTGGGAAACTCCGCTTTCACGGAGACGTCGTCGGGCGTCTTAGCCAGGTAAGGTTACTCGTTTGTTGTCGAATTAAGCCACATGATCCACCGCTTGTGTGAGCCCCCGTCTATTCCTTTGAGTTTTAGCCTTGCGGCCGTACTTCCCAGGCGGGACACTTAACGCGTTAGCTTCGCCACTTGAAGGGTCGACACTTCAAGCAACCAGTG
>CAYOLX010000035.1:0-3440 GCA_964404915.1 uncultured Candidatus Saccharibacteria bacterium
GCAATTATTAAGCCTAGCTGTCAAGTTTAGTTATCCCCAGTGAATGGTTACCAACTAAAAGTCCCGCGTTTGCGGGACTATGTTTTAGCTTTTTGGTGTTTTGGTATTTCTATGATTAGCAAAGCGTATAATTCTATGATTCTATGTTTATATGATTAAATGATCTTATGGTTAAATTCCCAGCGCTTTCACCAATTGCTTGATCAGTGACACCGCCACCGCCGGAGCTTGCAGACTGTAAGATGGCACGCCTTGATCGTCGTTAACGATCCACGGCTTTTCATTGATTTTAACTTTTTTGGCCGCCGCGTCCCATTCATAATCATAGGCCATTGTCAATTCATAATCATCAACATGGTCCTTGGCAATATCAGCCGGCACGGAGTTGCGCAAGAAAATCTTGGGAAGGCCGTGCAAAGTCATCGCCTTTTCCATCAATTTTTGGTCAATCTCCAGCCGTTCTTTGATCGGCTCAATCCCTAATTCATCGCCCTCCTTGCCCACCATTTTTTGCCGGTCATAACCTGAGCAAGTAGAATTGTCGCACACCAAATAGAACTCTTCCAATTTGTCATCATAACCCACCCGCGCCGTCGGAAACAGCTTGGTGTTGCGCGATGTGTTGCAAAACGGACAAATGCGGCGATATTTTATGCGCTCCTCAATCACGCTCGTGGGCACATCAATAAACGCCATCACATCGGCATCATCACGAAAACCCACCAGATCGCGGAAAAATAACGAGTAGGACACCTGATCCATATCCCGCGGAAAGCCGTCAATAAACAGCGTTTTCTTCGGGCGTTTGGCAATCTCGCGCTTCACCAGCGCCAAAATCAACTCCGTGGGCAAAAGCGTTTTGGTGTCGCGCCCTTCAATGGCGGCAATCAAATTATCCAAAGGCACCCAGCCGCGATAGTTTTTCTTTAAATATAATTCCAATTCAATCTTTTTGGCGGGATCTTTGATCTCTTTTGAAACCGCGCGAATCATATCGCCCACCGAAAAATGCTCCAAAGTCCCCGCTCCCAGCAATTCGGCCAGCATTTTGGAATAGGTGCCTTTGCCGGAATTTTTTTTGCCCAAAAGATAAACGATGAAAGTGTTGTCTTTGATATAACTTTTCAATTTTTCAATCTCTTCTCCGGCCTTGTAATAAAAATACGCTTCGCGCTCCTTGGAATCGGTGAGGTTGAATTTGCGCCCTTCACCGTCCATTTTGGTTTTGAATACTGGAAAATCCATGTTTTTTATTTAAAATTTAAAAATGAAAATCTAAAAACGAAAACTAAAAATTAAAAACCCAGCGAAATTTATTTTTCAATTTTTAATTTTTAATTTTAGTTTTTAATTTTTCGCTCTTAATTTTTAATTATTTTTGCGTGCGCGCGAAAATGCGCTTGCCGTCCGTGCGAAAGACGATATCGCCGGCGGTATCGGTTCTCAATGTTCTAATATCATAATTTTCCAACAAATCCAAGACCTCCGGATGCGGATGGCCATAGGGATTCTTCTCTCCCGCGGAAATCACCGCGGCGGCGGGCAAAACTTTCGCCAAAAATCCGGCGGTCGTGGAATATTTGCTGCCGTGATGCGAAACCTTCAACACATCGGCAAACGCGTCTTGGGCGGCATCGGCAAATCCTTGCGCGTCGCTTTTGGCGTCGCCGCAAAAAAGAAACGATCGCGCGCCATAGCTGAATTTTATGATTGTTGACAGTTCATTTTGATCTTTGCCCGAAATTTTATCGCTTTGATCGGGCGCCAAAACTTCCAAAACCACCGGCGGATTTTGGCTCAAAAGCAGCCTTTCCCCGGCAACCGCGATTTTAATCGCCGCCCCCTCTTGCGCGATCAATCGCTCCCATTCAGCATCCTCGGCATCATCGCCGGCAAATCCCGACCAAAGAATATTGTTGACTTGATAATTCTTTAGCACCGCCAGCAATCCGGCCAAGTGATCGCGATCGGTGTGCGACAGCACTACCCAATCAATTTCGCGGTCATAAAACGGCATCGCCCGCCCCAACTTTTCCAACACCGCGTTGTTCGGTCCGCCATCAATGACAATCTGCAAACCGTCCGGAAGCTGAACCAGCGCCGCGTCGCCTTGCCCCACATCAAAAAACCAGATCTCGGCCGCCTTTCTTGACGCCGAATCGGCAATCGCCAGCCAAACAAAAAAATTCGCGCACGCCAACCCCAAAACCACTCGCTTAAACCATTTTCCTTTTTTATTTTCCGATTCCATCTTCTCAATTGGAATATGCCCAGGTTTCACCTAGACATAATATTATTGGACCTCGCTGATATTTTAACACAAAAGCGCGGATTAATATCCGCGCTTCAACAAACAATCGTTAAAAATTATTCCTCTTGAAAATCCTTGGGGAGGATTTTATACATTTTGGTGCCGCAAGCGGCGCATTCGCCGGTGGCAGCTTTGCGCACCGTGCCGCCCTTGCCCTTCATCTCCACGATTTTAACATTAGCCATTTCTTGCTTGGCTTTGCATTTGACGCAATATCCGATCATCGCCATATTTTTTATTATTATAGAATAATCTCACTGTTCTCTTTTTGTGAAACAAACGACCTTTGAGCAAAATAACGATCTCTAATACCTTAATACAGAGTAAATGAGCCAAAATAATAAGTCAAGGCAATCAAATCAAAATCTCCAGCGCCGCGCCGGCAAAACACAACAGGGCGAAGAACAGCGCGAATTTGGCAAAATTAATCTTGGCGGCGAATTTGGTCAAAAAATCAAGCGTGAGCCAGCCAACAACAAAACTTGCCGCCAGCGCCGGCCACAACGCCAGCGAAAAATCTTCGGCTTTAAACACCGCCAGATAGGCGGTTGATGCCGCCAGCGCCGGCACCGACATCAAATAGGACAAGCGCAAAATTTTCGCCGGCGGTAAATCTTTCAAAGAAAGAGCGAAAATCGTGGAACCCGAGCGCGAAAATCCCGGAATTGCCGCCAAGCCCTGCATCAATCCGGCCAAAATGGTGATTTTGTTTTCGCTGATTTTTAATCGCGCTTTCTTTTCTTGAAATCGAGCGGTGAATAACAATCCAAATCCGGTGAGTGCCAGCAATCCCGCCCCCATCGCCGCCTGCGACGCCATTTGCACAATAACAAATCCCAGCGGCAAAGAAACCGCCGCGGTAATCGCCAAAAATTTTATCAGCCGCCGATCTTTTAACATCAAGACCCGCGCCCAATCACGTCGGTAATAAATCAGCGCCGCCAACAATGTTCCCGTGTGCAAAAACAACGCCAGCTCCACCGGATTTTGCGCCGTTCCCAAATAACGCGCCACCAGCGCCACCATTCCCTCCGAAGAAATCGGCACCCACTCCAACACTCCCTGCATAAGTCCAAGAATGAGATAATTAATTGTTTCTTGCATAAAAATTTCAAGAACCAAATTCCAA
>CAYOLX010000035.1:3540-7631 GCA_964404915.1 uncultured Candidatus Saccharibacteria bacterium
CCAAATAATATTCAATATCTAAATTTCAAAATTTTAAATTTGAATTTTGAATATTAAAATTTACTTTGTGATTTGTTGCTTGTGATTTGGAATTTACTTTTGATAAACTTTATTCTAACATAGAATAATTATTACGGTTAAATTAAATCTCTATGACAAAGGAAAAAGTTTATGTCGTTGGCCACAAGTCGCCCGACACCGACACGGTTTGTTCGGCAATCGCCTGGGCTGAATATTTAAAGAAAAAAAATAAAATTGACGCGGGCGCCGCGATCTGCGGCGAAATAAACCCCGAAACCAAATTTGTTTTGGATTATTTTGGCATCAAAAAACCGGCAAAACTCAATTCCGCCGCGGGAAAAACACTTTTTCTGGCGGATCACAACGAAAAAAGCCAAATGCCCAATGGCGCCGACACCGCCAAGATCATCGGCGTGATTGATCATCACAAAATCAATTTTGAATATCCCGAGCCGATAAAATTTTACACCGAGCCGCTGGGCTCCACGGCGGCATTGGCGGCCAAAATAATGATCGCTGACAAATTCAAAATCGCCAAGTCCGTGGCCGGAATTTTGCTGGCCGCGATTTTGTCGGACACTGTGGTATTTCGCTCGCCCACTTGCACCCCCGAAGACATAAAAATCGCCAAAGCGCTGGCAAAAATCGCCGGCGTCAAAGACATCAAAAAATTCGGCATTGAAATTAAAAAACAAAAAGCATCATTGAAAAAAATGACCGCCGCGCAAATCATCAATTCCGATTACAAAACCTTTGAGGCGCAAGACAAAAAATTCGGCGTGGGACAAATTGAAGTCATGGATCTTGCCGAAGCCCGCGCGCGCCAAGATGAAATCAAGGCCGAAATGGAAAACATCCGCGCCCAAGAAAATTTGGAATTTATCGCCCTGATGGCCACCGACATCATTAATTGCGGTTCGGAAATTTTTGTCGCTGGCAACCCCGAATATATTCAAAAAGCATTCGGCAACATCCCCGCCAACGGCAACCTCTATATCAAATCAATGATGTCGCGCAAAAAAGACCTCCTCCCTCCCCTCCTAAAAACCCTGCCGTAATAAATAACCCGCGCGCAAGAACCAACAGCAAAACATTCCAACATTCTGAAGAATGTTGGAATGTTTGTTTATCGGGATCGCGCAAAATTTAATCTTTATCAAGCGTGAATTTGCCAGAGGAGATTTGGGAGGTTATGTCATCGGGAGCGAGGGATTTTGCCGATAGGTTTTGCAAAATCAAGGTTTTTGTTGCTTCGTCGGGCAAAACAACTTGAAAGTTTTTCATTTGGGTGGGAATCAGCTCATATTCAACTTTGTCCGGCGCGAGAATGATTTTTACACCCAAGCCGTGGCGCACTTCAAACGAAAAAACCTGATCAAACAAAAAATTGCCCAGCGAATAAAAAATGGCTTTATTTTGATAGATCTCAATCGGTTGGATCACGTGCGGATGACTCCCTAAAACCACATCGGCGCCCGCGTCAATGAATTGCCGGCCGCTCTCCTGTTGGCTTTTGGAAAAATTATTTTGATATTCCGCGCCCCAATGAGTATAGACAATAACAAAATCCGCTTCTTGGCGCGCGGTTTTTATTTTTTCAATCGTGCTTTCGGTTGCCGGGTTGTCCAGCGAATGATAGCCGATAAACGCAACTTTTTGGCCGTTAATTTCTTTTATCAACGCGCCGCTTTCATTGTGATAATCGCCAAAATAATAAATGCCGTTTTGGGTCAAATAATTTTGCGATTGCGCAAAACCCGCCCTGCCAAAATCAAGCACGTGGTTATTGGCAAGATTTACAACATTGAAATGGTGCCGTTTTAACATTGCCGCCAGCGCCGGATCAAAAGTGAAAGAAGTGTTATTGGGATTAAGCGGGCGGGGCTTGTAGTCGCTAAACGATCCTTCCAAATTCGCCAAAACAACATCATTGCCCGCCAGAATTTCTTTGATGTTTTCAAAAGGATAGTCCGCGCCATGACGGTCAATATAAAGCTTGATGTAGCGATCCAGCAACAAATCTCCAAACGCCAAAATCGTTATCGGCTCTTGTTGTTGGTTTTCTTTTTTTGCGGCATCATTATTTTCCACGGCAACGCTTGCCGTTTCAATCGCTCGCCCATCGGATAAATCTTTGGTTTTGGCAAAAAACAAACCCGCCGCCAACATTGCCGCCGCCGCCAAAATCAACGCCTGTTTTTTGTCGGATTTTATCATAAGATTATAAAGGGTTTATTGCCAAAAATTCCGGACGAGGCGGGATTTTTTTGGAATGGCACAAAATATAATCTTGGCATCGCGTTTCCATTTCATCTTGATTGGCTAATTCGCCGAAATTTCGCGCCAACACCGCCGGTCCCGGAAAATTTTTCGGCTCAAGCAAAAAATCACCGGCTTTTGCCAATTCTTTCAGCATGGCGCAATCATTCCGGTCGCGCGCGATCGCAAAAAGCCGCTTGCCCTCCCAAACAAGGCGACAATGACGCAAAATCCGGGCGTCCGATCCATCAAAATCGGGATTTATTTCCATTAATTTTTTTAATTTCCGGCCATAATCGCCTTCGGTGAGGATGCAGCCGCCGCCGGGCTGGGGAATATCTTTAATAGCAAATTCTTCGGCAAGGCGAAGTTGCGGCGCGCGGGAGCGTCCCGAAATGCCATAGAGTTTGTCGCGATTGACAAGCCCTTCTGTTTCGGCAATCGTCGGCGGCATCAGCTTGGCGCAAAGCGGCCGCAACAAAAGTCCCGCCAGACCCGATTTTTGCTCAACGATATCCAGCGACATTTTGTTTTGCGACATCGGCCGCTCGCCCAAAACCTCGCCGGTGGCGACAAAATCATATCCCTCGGCATCCATTATGGTTTTGGCGGTTTTTAGCATTAACAAATGGCAATCAACGCACGGATTAACCGCCCCGCCATGTCCGTATCGGGGATTTTTGACAATTTCCAAATGCGGCGCGGAAATATCAACCGCGCGCAAATCCATATCAATCGCCCGCGCCGCCGCTAAAGCATCCTTACAACCAAAAAAATAACTCTCAAAACAAACCAAAGAAACCTCAATCCCCTGCGCCGCCAATATTTTTGCCGCCAGAATGGAATCCAATCCCCCCGACATCAAAACCAGCGCCCGGGCCCTTCCTTTTTTATCTTGTGCGCTCATATCAATTTTGAAATAAAAATTTGCATTAAAAAAAGACGAGAAGCTCCTCTTCTCATATTTATTTTTAAAATCTTTTCCCCAATTTGTCAAATCCCCCACCACCCAACAATCTAAAAGACCCGCCAAGCGGGGGGTCTTTTGGAGATAAATTGGGGATTAGTTATGAGGGAATTTTTATTTCCCACAAGCCGTGGAGGTTGCAATAGGCGCGCGCGCCGACAACATTCATTCACTCAAAAAAATTATTTTTGCTATCAATTTTTTCTTTAATATAATTTACGAGTTCCGGCTGTATGTCTACCCCGACAAAATTTCTGTTTAACGATTCTGCCTCGAATGCCGTTGTTCCGCTACCAACAAAAGGATCAAGTACAACATCGCCGTTTCGAGTATATCTTGAAATTAATTGTCGAGGTATTTGCGGTACAAAATTGCCGTGATAAAAACCGCTATGCTTCCCCGATTTATCTCTTTCGGGAATAATCCAAAGACTATCTGTCCAAACGCCCAGATTTCTCCAATCGTTTAAATTTAAATCGTTGAAACTTGGCATGATTGAAAGGTTGACTACTTTCTATAATCTACCTTTTTCAACACTATTTTTCAAACTCCAAACGAAGCCACAGGCTTCGTTTAATTTATATTTTCAATTCTTCCCCTACTCCCACCTGCGGCTAAAATGCGTTGGCCAGAGCTCGATTCGAGCCCGACTGCCCCTTTGCGAAGACCGCCCTGAAGAATTATCATTCAGAAGGACGAACAGCAATCGGCCGGGGGCCAAAAGTTGCATCTTTGGGCTGGAAAAGATACAACAAAAAAACATAGCATTTAAATCTTCGTTTTAGTGAAGATTAAAAAAAATTACATATGCGCTCGGGCAAAGATGAATTTATATTGATGGAGC
>CAYOLX010000036.1:0-7596 GCA_964404915.1 uncultured Candidatus Saccharibacteria bacterium
TTCATTCTACCCTTCGCGCGAACCACCCCAAACAACCCCCGACAAAAATCAGCCCCTCCCTCAATTTTCCCAACCCAATAAACCAAATCAGAGGGTTAGACCCTCTGGTTCAGACATAAAATTGTAATCCGCTTATTTGTTCCAGCCCCGAATTACTGCTTGAAAATTTCTTGGTTTTTGGTCTTGCGCTTCCCAATCTTCTTGCTTTATATAAATCATTTGATACTTGGCGTTTTTCTGATTAGAGTTTACATCAACGCACCATTGCTCAAGACGCTTTATTTTTTCAATGTCGTCTAAATCCTCCCGACCCTTGGTCTCCACAATGTAATATTCTTTTGGTGATACTTTGACGATAAAGTCCGGGTAATATTCGGAAATATTGCCATCGGCATTTTTATAATCAATTTTAAAATGAACTGCAAAATAGTTTTTGGCGTATGAGATTATGTCATCGCAATTTTCAAGAAAGCTGGCAAATTCAAGCTCAAAATGGCTGTCGCCGACAACTTTATTGAAAATGCTCCTTTTGGGGATGATATAGTCCTGGTCTTTAACCACAAATGGGCGGCTTTTGCTTATTTTGATATAATCGCGGATTTCAGCTTCGCCCTTATCAAGCACTGTTAATTTATTGATTTCTTTTTTGAATGTTTCAATAACGGTTCTTGAAGCTTCAATTTCGGAAAGATTGCGCAATGAATTAAGATTATCCAACGCCACCGGGTTATTAAACAAATAGCTCTGGATAAATTCTTTAACTTTGCCATAAAGAATATCATAGCCGCTGACCAAGCGAAGCTCTTTCATAATCACCTGCGCGAAATAACCGATTGCGCTTTGATAATTTGGGATAAAATTGCTGTCCAATTCGGTTTTATGCGTGATCTCGCCGCTGGCAATGTCGCGGAAAACAATTTCACGCTTTTCTTCTTCGCTAAATTCTTTAAGCTCGATTTTCCTATAATCAAAATTCGCACAAACTAAACCCGAAAGGTTTTTATATTCCCGATAAATACGCGGGGTTAAAACCGGAATTGTTATGTCTAATTGCTCAATGTCTTTTTTCAGATTTTCCCGATCAATTTCAACCACAATAGGCGATTTTGGCCCGGAGCCTTCCCCCATCTTGCGATGCTCAAGCTCAACACCCTCGCTTTTAATTGATTCCACAAAATCCATAAACGCATCCGTTCCAACGACGCTGACAAATTCCGGCAAGTCCGGATCGCGATACATTCGGCGCAACCCGCGCCCAAGCGTTTGCTCCGGCAAAATATTGCTTTGAGCCGCATATGCGCGAAGACCGACAATCGTCGTTACATTACGAACATCCCAGCCCTCTTTTAACATCAACACTGAAACAATAACTTTGTGCGGACTTTCCATTGAATCAATCGCATTGGCGGCTTGACGCAATTCTTTTAATTCTTCTTCCTTTTTACCTGTCGCGCTTTCGGAAATTTCGCCGTTATTTTTCGTGTGAATCACCAAAACCGCGCCTTTCAAATCTTGATAAGTATTTTCAAGGTATTGAGCCACATCGTCGCAATTTTTCGTGTCATCGGTCATCAAGAAAAGCACCGCTTTTTTGCCAAGCTTTTTGTGTTCTTCATAAACCTTCTGCCATTCCAGATATCCAAGATGAATATAATCTTTGTATTTTTCAGTATAACTTGATGATTTATGCTCTTGAAGTTTGGCGCGGCTGGCGGAATCCGGCAACACCGGATGTTTAACCACATTTTGGTGAATCGCTTCAACCAAAGGATAATCACTGATAGTTTGCACGAAAATTGACCCATTATTATGCTTTGGCGTCGCCGTAACGTCTATTTGCAAAGATAACGCGCCACCTTTCATTTTTAGCCGATTATGAATATCGCCCACAGACTTAAACCATGCCAGGCGCGGATCGTGAATGTGATGCGCCTCATCATTTAAAATTACCAACTCATCAACATTGCGAACAATATCACCCAAATCAAGCTTTGATGCATTGGTCGCGCCTACCGGTTTCTTCCCCAAAAAGTAGTCGGCGGTATCCTGATCGGCAAAGCTGGATGATTCGGTTGCGCCTTCATAGACGCGGTGAATATTTGTTAGAAAAATATTTCCTGTTTTTCTTACCGTTCCTATTTCGTCCTGAATGTGCAATGTTAATTGAAAATCATCACGCCAGTTTTGACCGCAATATCCATTATCCGGCAAGACCGGGTCCTGAAAGAAAATTTTTAATCCGTCAAAATCGGCGCGAATACGATCAAGCACGATAATATTCGGCGTAATAATTAAAAAGTTGCGGGCCAAATTGGAATCCGCTTCATATAGTTTATGAAAATAACTCCACGCCAGCATCAAGCTCAAAACCTTGGTTTTGCCCGCGCCGGTCGCCATTTTAATCACATAGCGCGTCCAATCCTCATCAAACATTCCCGCCGAAACCGCCCCGGAACTGTCATATCGGATTAAATCATATTTATCCCTGGATTTGGCAACCTCGTAAAGCCAAACCACGGTTTCCACCGCTTCGCGCTGGGCGAAATAATATCTAAAAAGCGATAATTCGCCATCTTTATTTTCAACCGGATGATCGGTTAAAAACCACCAAGCAAGCAACGCTTTGCTGGTTTCGCTGGCGCCTTCATAGCCCGCCGCGCGCCAAGCCGCGACTTTTTTGCGAAGTTCGGCGACAAGCGGCGGCAAAAGTTTTTCATAACCCTTGTCGCGCAAATTTTCATCCGCCGGGAACCACCTGATTGCCGGGTCAAGGATCTCATAAGGTGAAGTTGGAAAATCTTTGTGAAGCGCCATAAATTTAAAGTTATCCACAGATAAAACTTGACATTTCGTCAATATACCCTACAATGAGAGTGGAGTTACCGGGTAACGTCTCCTGCGACTAACGTCGTATCGGGCTTTGACCCAGTGCCCAGTACTCCGAAAATTCATGATTAAGTTTTGAGCGGGTGTGGGTCTCTTGTCCATGACCCGCTTTTAGTTTATTTGCTCAATTTCCATACTGAAAAATAATTTGGCCGATGATAAGTATGATTCCGCGCAAGTGTATCCGTTCCTAAAATTCGGTGAATTGCCCGCGCCACGATATCCTGCCGCAACGCCAACTTTTCAGAGATAAACCCTTGTTGCTTTTTAAAGTCATACATTACCGCTCCCAACAAAATATCGACCACTTGCAACATTAAAGACGCATGTGATTCCAATCTTGCCACTCCGAAAACTGATTTATCGATACCCATTTTTATAAGCCTTGCATTTATCGCGTCTTTTAACGATTGCTCAAATGTTTTTCTGATTTCTTTCGGTCTGGTCAAATCATCCGCAAGCACGCAAATATTACAAGGTTGAATATTCTTTATGTTGTTCGCCAAAAGCATCGCGGCGCGGTGGATATAAGTATCCCATGGCTCAAGATCGCTGGTAAGCGCCTGGTCTTCCCTATCAATGACCAAAGCGCAAAATCTAACATTTGGAAATTGGAAATAATTATCAACAAGTGCTTTGTAAACCAAGTTATTGGAAAAATTGATATATTTGAATTTCAACTCAAACTTTACGCCGCTGTTAGCGATTTGCGATAATTGCTTAATATCATTTTGTGATTTCAAAACTTCAACCCGCCTTGCCTTGATCAATCTGGCATTTTCAAAAACCCTGTCATAAAACGGCTTCATTGAGTCGTAAAAATAACCGATTTCATCATCAATCAGCATCAAGCCCAATCCAAAAAATCTCTCCTGGCTTGAATTGCCCGCCTCATCAATAAACGCAAAATAATTTTCGGCTTCAGCCATATTTTAAATTCTTATCTCAATTATTTTCATTGTGTCATTGCCGAAAATATCCACGACCTTGATCGCGAATTTATACCCGTCCAATCCTCATCAAATATTCCCGCCGAAACCGCGCCGGAACTGTCATATCGGATTAAATCATATTTATCCCTGGATTTGGCAACCTCGTAAAGCCAAACCACGGTTTCCACCGCTTCGCGCTGGGCGAAATAATATCTAAAAAGCGATAATTCGCCATCTTTATTTTCAACCGGATGATCGGTTAAAAACCACCAAGCAAGCAACGCTTTGCTGGTTTCGCTGGCGCCTTCATAGCCCGCCGCGCGCCAAGCCGCGACTTTTTTGCGAAGTTCGGCGACAAGCGGCGGCAAAAGTTTTTCATAACCCTTGTCGCGCAAATTTTCATCCGCCGGGAACCACCGGATAGCCGGATCAAGTATCTCGTAAGGCGAAGTTGGAAAATCTTTATGTAGTGCCATATTTATTTATTTTTTGGCTTACTTTGGCATTGCTGTAAAATTTTCTCTGCCATCTCTCCAGAATCAGGGCTTACGTTTTCCTTTTTCCAAATTTGAACAATAAAATACTTACATCTTAGCCAAAGAATGAAAATCGTTATCAAAACTGCAAATACAACATAACCCACTTCTATCTCAATTGAACTTAAACCCAGCAGTTGTTTAAAATCGGCACTAAATATTGGCGACCAAAGAGAAACAATAGCTAGCAAATCAAAAATAGAAAAAGATGAGTAAATTCGTTCTTTAAATTTCTCTAACTGAATCTGTAAATCAGATTTATGTATAACTATTTCCTCGGATCGGGGGTAAATATAGCTAACATTTTCTGCATTTTCGCCAGTTATTTTATCCTGAGATTTTTTATTCATTTTTCTTTTCAGTTTCTTGATCTCCACTTTTTGGTAATAGACCTAACGTACCCGCGGCAAACTCTGCGATATAGCCGCAATTTTTACAAATAAGAGGAATTGTGGGAATGTTTACACCTCCCATCTGTCTACTGTTCAAATCTTGCTGTAAATCATGCGCAAAATAACCACCACCTAATACAAATTCCTTCTGCTTACAAAAAGGACACTCGAGATTTGCAATTCGGTTCTTAAGCTCGCTTACTATTTTATCTTTATTATCATCAAATTTTGTGCTCATATTCTTATTATATACTTAGATCAATTATCTTCATTGTATCGTTACCGAAGATATCGACGACCTTGATCGCTACTTTATGCTTCCCCGCGGGCATTTCTTTGGCCACGCTTACTAATTCAAGGCCGCGGTCTTTTTTAGTGCGGAAAGATTGCCATTCATTTTCAAAAATATAATCGCCGGTCCATCTTTCCTCAAAATCTGGCAGTTTCGCCTGATGAGGATCAGCTGATCCGTCAAGCTTCGGCTGTACCGATTCTTTTACCGGAACCCGGATAATCTCCTTTTTGCTTTCAAAATCAAAATCAACCGCCCAATAATCAATCCAGTCGGTCCATTCTTTTGTTAGGTTTTCTTTTTCAATTATACCGTCTTTATCTTTGGAAATTTTGATGATTTGGCCGTTTTCAACAATTAGTTTCTTGCCGCCATTCTTCAAATTTTCTTCAACTTCTTTAATTGAATCTTGGTTATAGAAAACCGAAAAATCAGTTAATTCAACAGCTAAAGTATTTTTCTTTATAATGGGTTTCACTTCAATATAAGAAACATCGTGAAATACCACTTGGTTTTTTTCAATCGCCCGCTTGTCAAACACATCGCGCGGGATATATTTTAACGCCAAATCAATGCCTTTGCTTTTGGCTTCCTCTTGAATATTTGGAAACAATCCCATTTCAAATTCAAACGCCAAAATATCAGCTTTGGTGATTTTCTTTTCCTGACATTCATTGATAACTTCTTCAACAAACAGCCGTGATACCGGCAAGTTTATGGGCCCAATGGCTACCAGCCGCGAGCTTTTCTTGCCATGAAAAGTTTTAAATCCGCTGAACGCTTCGGCTTTATATGCTCCCAAAACCAGCGTGATAAAATCAATTTCGCGCTGGGCGATTTGCGCTTGCTTTTCTTCATCGCGCAAATTGGGATTGACGCCGATATAATGCTGGCGTTCGTATTTTCCCAAATTTAAAATTTCAAACGCGCGAAAATTCTTGCCGTCCTTTTTCATTTGCCGCTGAATTCCAATCATCCGCTTGCGCGTGGTGTGAATCGCAAATTTTCCCAAATCCGCCCCAATCCATTTCCGCCCCAATTTTTCCGCCACCGCCAGAGTCGTCCCCGACCCGCAAAAAAAATCCGCCACAATATCATTTTCGTTTGATGATGCTTTGATGATTCTTTCAATTAACGCTTCCGGTTTTTGAGTCGGATAATCAAGTCGCTCGATAGATATTGGATGAATAAATGAAATTTCCCAAACATCGTGCATCGCAACTCCATCATCGGGATCTCTTTCAAGAAGTTTTGTTTTATCTTGGACAGCACGACCTCCTTCCACTTTTCTTGCATATTTTGCCACAGCAGTTTTCTCTGAAAATGGTTGTTTTAGTTTATTAAAAGTCCAACCATCTCCTTTTGAATACCAAAAAATTGTATCATGCATTCTTTGAAAAGTATCGGAAGCCGCAGTCCATCGCTTATAATACCAAGATATTTCATTTCTTATTTTCTCAACTCCAAATAGTTCGTCAAGCACCAACCTAACGAAACTATTAACCCGATAATCGCAATGCACATAAATACTCCCGTCGTCAGCCAGCAAATCGCGCATCAGCGAAAGGCGTTCGTAGATCATCGCGATAAAACTATCAGCGCCTTTGCCCCAGGTGTCGCGATAAGCCAATTCCTCCAAAACGTTTGGCTTTTTGGTAAACTCTTCATTTCCAATTTCAATATTCATTGAAAAATCCGCGCCCACATCAAACGGCGGGTCAATATAAATCAATTTAATGCCGCCTTGTTTTTCGATTTCCTCGCGCATTGAGCCATTTTTCAAACTGGAAAGGATTAACTTGTTGTCGCCCCAGATTAGCTTATTCGTCCAACCCTTTAATTGCCGGCCGCGCGAATCAATATCAAAGAGTGATCTTTGCATTTTAATTTCCTTTTCACTGCGCGGTTCGTCAACTTGCTCAATCGTTTGGAAGGGCAAAACTACGTTCGTTACCTCATTAGTTTTCCCATTCCACACCAACTCCACCTCGCGCTTGTCTTCAAACAACAAAAACCGGTATTTATCCGGCAACGGTTTTCCCGCCTCAATAAATTTAGCTATATCCCGTTTTTCGTTATCCGAAAGATTCATACGCTTTATATCTCTATTTTACATATACATTACCTCTTTTGCGATCATTTTTCAATTTTTAACCAAACAATGCCATTTGACTGATAATTTAACCAAAAGCGCGGCATAAATGCCGCACTTTTGGGTTTTTTGGTTGGGTTTTACATTACGGGTTGGAGGTCGGTTTCTTCTTGCGGGCGACGGAATTCGCCCCGGTTGGCGGTGCCGATTTGGATGTTTTGGGCAACGATGCTGCCGTCGCTGTTGGGTGTCCCCGAGACGGTGATTCTTTGCCCCTCGCTCAAATCGCCGGCGGTGGCTTCAATAAAATTGCCGATGCCGGTTTGATCGGAGAAAAAGACAATTTTGGACCCCCCTTCGGCGGTTTTCACCGTGACGCTGTCTTCATCAACGCCGATAATTTCGCCGGCAATCATCCCGCCGCCGTTGCCGTTGCGACTGGCGCGCGCGCCATTGTCCGCCGCCG
>CAYOLX010000037.1:0-7535 GCA_964404915.1 uncultured Candidatus Saccharibacteria bacterium
TGGCGCAGCCGAAAGATGGAAATTGCAGCCAAAGCCAATTCGGCAACAGACCCAGAATTAAGCTCCAACAATACACTAATACACAAAATTCTGCCAAATATGATGCATCACGATGCATAAATTGCCAATTTCACCAGCTCCGCCGCCCTGCCCAACTCCCACCTAACCAAAAAATTACAGGGGGCCCAACCCTGCAAAATTTTGGCTTACCATTGTATCATTAGACAATGTGTTCCTGTCAAAATAAAAACAAAATCCGCAGGAATTAATTCTTGCGGATTTTTTTGATCAAAATCAAAAATTAGGATTGCGGAAAAAGAAGCTCTTTTTTTTCTTTAATTTTTTGTAAAAGCAAAACGTTTATCTCATGCTGCTCTTTATGCAATAACTCTAATTCTGCGATCAATCTATCAAATTCTTCGCGATTTTTTTCTGGATCATTTGTTTCAATTATCACGCTTGTTATTTTTTCAAGATCCCCCTCTTTTTCCATTGCTTTTTCATGTACGCACAAACCCCTTTGCTCCAAATACCCAATCTCGGCTTCCACTTTTTCTTTTTCATTTGTAATATCGGCAGGCATAGGTATTTCCATATTTTTTTCAAAAATCTTATGGTTTTGATTTTTGATGGTTATAAAATAAAATCCAAAATTTTTCCTTAATTTTGATTTTGATTTTTAAATTTTAAATTTTAAATTTTCTTTTATACCCCCCCCCAGCCGCCAATGTCAAGCGCAAATCAAAAAGCGCGCGGATGGCGCGCGGCTCTTTGATGATGGCAAAAATTTAGTTCAAAAGCGCGTCCCAATAATTTTGACGGTTCACCGGCACAAATTCCGAATTGGGATAAGTTGCCAAAAATTTTTTAGCCGTGGATTTGGCTTGCCCCCATTTAAACTCAAAAGCCAAAAATTTGCCGCCGCGCTCTTCAATCAAATCAATCTCTTTTTGGTCATAGGTGCGCCAGAAATAATAATTGGCGCCGATGCCGTTATTCGCGTTATGCCGCATCCTTTCGGCAACGCAAAAATTTTCCCACAGCGCGCCCGCGTCCTGGCGCAATTGCGGCGAATTGTAATTTTGGATCAAATAATTGCGAATTCCCAAGTCATAGAAATAAAATTTGCGGCTTTTGGTAATTTCTTCGCGCGGATTGCGGCTCAATGAAGGCAAACGGAAAATAACAAAACTTTCCTCCAATAACTGCAAATAACGGTTGATGGTGCGCGCGTTGCTTTTTAAAAGATCAACCAATTCGTTGGTGGAAACCTCGCCGCCAACTTGCAACGCCAACGCCCGCAAAAGGTTTTTCACCAATTCCGGTTTGCGCAACGATTCAAAACTCAAAACGTCGCGATACAAATAATTCTCCGCAATCTCGGCCAGTTCAATTTCGGCATGCCGGTCATCTTTATCAACCACCGCCGGATAGGTGCCAAAACACAAGAATTTTTCCAAGCGGCTGTCGGCTGAAAATCTGTTTTTGCCGGCAATTTCTTGCAAATCAAGCGGATAGAGAAAAAATCGGCGCGCCCGCCCCGTGAGCGGTTCGCTCACTTTCTGCGCCAAATCAAACGACGATGATCCCGTGGCGACAATCTGAATTTCCGGAAAGGTGTCGGCCATCAACTTTAGCGCCGCGCCGATTTGCGGCACTTTTTGCGCCTCGTCCAAAACCGCGATCTTGGCGCCGCCCAGAAAATCTTTGATCAAGCGCGGGTCGCCGCTGGTAAGCGCCGCCAAATTCGGCGCGATTTCACAATTGACGTAAAAACCGTCTTGCCCGAAGGGTTCAAGAATCTTTTTAGCCAGAGTGGTTTTGCCCACCCGGCGCGGGCCATAAATAATAATTACCTTGCCCGAAAACAGCTCTTTCTCAATTTTTTCCTGAATTATGCGCTTATAATACATAAATTTTTGCTAAATATTGTGTATTATAATACACAAATTGCCAATTTTGCAAGTTTTGCCTTTCCGCCCAACCCCCGCCCAATCAAAAAATTACAGGGGCCCAACCCCTGTAATTTTTATAATTTTGATTATTATTTGTCATGTATATTTATTTTCCCTACCGCTTCCGTTCTGAATTTTTTGTATTCTTCGTCTGTCGGCCAAATTTCTTCGCCTTTCGCAGTGAGTAAAAAAGCCGTCGCTTCGCTTCTTGATAATACGCTTTCGTCCACAGAGGGGAATTCTTCTTTTGTTGGCCTTCTCCCTAATTTTACCGTCGCAGGCATAGGATCCCAACTGCCATCATCGGTATCTTGCCCCCAACCAGCATGTTCAATACTTCCCCCTTCAGATAATTTATCAACTGGCCATGTATGTGAATCCGCTGGAATTTGATCTAATATTTCTTTACTTACACCCGATTCCAAAATACTTAAAACTTTTAAACCATTATGTGTCCTGACGTAATAAATAGGTTTTTCTAATTCTTGGCTATTTTCAGCTTTTTCAAACATAGTTTTTCAAAAATCTTATGGTTTTGATTTTTGATGGTTATAAAATAAAATCCAAAATTTTTCCTTAATTTTGATTTTGATTTTTAAATTTTAAATTTTAAATTTTCTTTTATACCCCCCCCCAGCCGCCAATGTCAAGCGCAAATCAAAAAGCGGGGCGTTTGGGCCTCCGCTTGATGATTGTTTGTCCGTTTTGGTCTTGCGATTCGTGATCGCGGGCATCGCGCCCATTCCAAGCCCGCGCCAAGCGCAAATTATTCGGACAAGAGAGCGCTAGGTGGCCGGGGTTTCTTCGGCCGGCTGAGTTGTCGCCGGTTCCGGAGTCGTTGTCGGTTCGGCCGGAGTTCCTGTTGTTTGGTCGTCGTTGTATGCCATCTTTTTTCGCAAAAATTTCTGTTTTTCCGCCAAAAATGGGCGGTCTTGGCGCAAAAATTTCAATTTTTGCCGTTTACCCGCCAAAGGCAGGATGCGCCTGCGCGCAAACTCGGCTCGCGAAGAGCCGCCTTCATCATAAACGCATTCGCCCCGATCTGTCAACCCAAAAGAGCTCACGGCTCTTGAAAAATCGGATAAAATATTGTAGAGTGTCAAGTATGAACAATATGAACAAAGAAACCAACAACAGCGGCAATGGCGGTGTTGCCGCGATCAATCCTCCGCGCGCCGGAGAAATTGTCAAAGGAACGATCATCGCCCAGGAGCGCTCGGCGCTCTATGTTGATTTGGGCGCGATCGGCACCGGCATCGTCTATGGCAAGGAATTTTATGAATCCAAAGACCGCCTAAAAGACGCCAAAGAGGGCGATCTGATCGCGGCCAAGATTATCAGTTTGGAAAATAAAGAAGGATATATTGAGCTGTCAATCAGCGGCGCCACGCGCAAGCTGGTTTGGGACGAGTTGCGCGAAAAACAAGAATCGCGAGAAGCGGTGGAGATAAAAGTCATTGGCGCCAACAAAGGCGGCTTGATGGCAAAAGTTTCGGGATTGCCGGCATTTTTGCCGGTGTCGCAACTGGCAAGCAATCACTACCCCAAAGTGGTGGGCGGCGATCCGGATAAAATTCTCAAAGAATTGCAAAAATTCGTCGGAGAAGATCTTTCGGTGCGAATTTTAAACCTCAAACCCAAGACCGGCGAGATCATCTTGTCGGAAAAAATGGCCGAAATGGAACAGCGCGAGGAGCGGCTCAAAAAATATAATGCCGGTCAAGAAATCTCGGGAACAATCACGGGGATTATGGAATTTGGCGTGTTTGTTCGGTTTGATAATGACGCGGTGGAAGGATTGATCCCCGCGGCGCAAATTCCCGAAGAGCGCAAAAATAATCTTTCGGAAAACTTCAAGATCGGCGACAAGATTGCCGCGCACATCATTGAAATCAGCAGCGGCAAAGTGTTTCTCTCGTTGAAAAACGCCGAAGAAAACGAAGTGTAATGAACTCTTTTTTGAAAAATTTTGTGTTCGCGGTTTTCTTTTTGGTCGCCATGGCCGGCCTGTTTTCGTTATTTGCCGAAAAAAAAGACGCGCCAAAAGAAATTTCTCTGTCCCAAATTGTCGCCGATATCAACCAAGACAAAATCAAGTCAATTTTGGTTGCCGGCGGCAAATTGGAAATCGTTTATCACGAAAACGAAGAGAAAGCGACAGCAAAAAAAGAAGCCGACTCTTCCATTTCCCAAACCTTGGTGAATTTGGGCGCGACCGCCGAAAATCTGGCAAAGGTTGATTTTCAAGCCAAAGATGACGACAGCGCCTGGGTGTGGCTAGCGCCATTGCTCTACAGCCTTTTGCCGCTGTTGATCATTCTGTTTATTTTCGCCATGATCTTTCGGCAGGCGAAGGGTAGCGCGATGCAAGCGTTTGATTTCACCAAGGCAAAAACCCGCATGGTGGGCGGCGCCAACCAAAAACAAAAAACAACTTTTAACGATGTCGCCGGTTTAAAGGAAGCCAAAGAAGAACTAAACGAAATCGTCGATTTTTTGAAAAATCCGGAGAAATATTTGAAAATGGGCGCCAAAATTCCGCGCGGCGTGTTGTTAATGGGGCTTCCCGGCACCGGCAAAACTTTGCTGGCGCGCGCCATCGCCAACGAAGCCAATGTCCCCTTCTTTTCCATTTCCGGATCGGAATTTATTGAGCTTTTCGTGGGCGTGGGCGCCAGCCGGGTGCGCAACCTGTTTGAGCAAGCGCACAAGGTTAAGCGGGCGATAATTTTCATTGACGAGATTGACGCCATCGGCAAAACCCGGGGCGTGGGCGTCACCGGCGGACACGAAGAACGCGAGCAGACCCTCAATCAGATATTGTCGGAAATGGACGGCATTGAAGGCGACGAAGGCATCATCATTTTGGGCGCCACCAACCGCCCGGAACAATTGGATCCGGCGCTGTTGCGGCCGGGAAGATTTGACCGGCGCATCGTTTTGGATCTGCCCGACGCCAACGATCGCGAGGCGATTTTGGGCATCCACTGCCGCAAAAAACCGCTGGCAAGCGATGTCAATCTCAAGGAAGTCGCCCAGCGCACGCCCGGATTTTCCGGCGCGGATATCGCCAATGTCGTTAACGAAGCCGCTCTGTTGGCGGCGCGGCGCGGAAAGCCGCAAATCTTTCAATCGGAATTTTTGGAATCAATTGAAAAAGTGATGCTTGGTCCGGAAAAGAAAAGCCACTTGTTGTCCAAAGAGGAGAAAAAAATCGCCGCCTATCACGAATCGGGGCACGCGCTGGTATCTTCAAGTTTGCCGGATTCCGAACCGGTGCGAAAAATTTCCATCATTTCGCGCGGAATGGCCGCCGGCTATACCCTGAAGACTCCGATTGAAGAAAAGAAATTGCGCACCAAAAAAGAATTTCTTGCCGAGATTGCCACTTTCTTGGGAGGGATGACCGCCGAAAAAATGATTTTTGGTCAATCCTCCACCGGCGCTTCCAACGACTTAAAACAAGCGTCCAAGATCGCGCGCAAAATGGTAAAAGAATATGGCATGTCGCCGCTGGGGCCGATTGTTTTCGGAGAAAAACAGGAGCTGGCGTTTTTGGGGCAAGAGTTTGAATCGGGAAGAAATTATTCCGAAGAAGTCGCCGCCAAAATTGACGCCGAGATCGCCAAAATAATAGAGGAAGGCCAGCAAACCGCGCAAAAAATTCTTGAAGAAAAACGCGAAATTTTGGAAAAAATCGCCCAAAGATTGATTGAAAAAGAAACCATTGAAAAAGAAGAATACGAAGAACTAATTGGTATTACGACAAAATAATTGAATCTTATGGTTGGGTATGATAAAATGAACTAACGAATATCATTTATAAATTAAATGTTTCTTAGTTCATATGGCTCACTTTACAAAAAAAGACCAAGCTTTGCGTCTTAGGCGGCAAGAAATGAGTTACGGCCAAATAAAACAAGCTATTGGAGTGAGCAAAAGCACCTTAAGCAATTGGTTAAAAGATTATCCCCTCTCCAAACAGCAAATTGATAAATTGAGAGGCAAGAATGAGCAACGAATAGAGAGGTACCGAGAAACAATGCGAAAGAAGCGTGAAAGAAGACTTCTCGATATTTATGAAAAAGAAAGAAAACGCATTTTGCCATTAAGCAATAAAGAAATTTTTATATTTGGCTTGGGGTTATACTGGGGTGAAGGCTCAAAAACGCGTAACGCGTCATTGTCAGTGTCTAATACCGATCCATCAATAATCAAGTTTTTCATTTTTTGGCTGGAGAAATCTTTCAACGTTCCAAAACAGAAACTAAAGGTCAATTTACAGCTTTATCAGGATATGGATATCGAGCAAGAATTATTGTTTTGGGAAGATGCTTTGCAGTTGGCAAGAAGTCAATTTAATAAACCATACATTAAAAAAAGCTCCATAAAGGCTATAAATCACAAGGGCGGGTTTGGACATGGAACCTGTAATGTGGGTATTGGAAACGTTAAATTATCAGAAACCATCCTCATGAGCATAAAAGCAATCTCCGATAAATATAGTATGCGCGTGTAGCTCAGTCGGTGAGAGCGCGTCTCTTATAAAGACGAGGTTCGGTGGTTCGAGTCCACCCACGCGCACAAAAATTTTAACTTCGTTAAAATTTTTCGTTGATAGTTGATAGCTAATAGTTAATAGAAAATTCGCATTTGTATTTTTGCTATGCTATTAACTATAAACTATTTACCATTAACTATCCCGCTGACGGGATCCGGGCAGTTGGCGCAGGGGTAGCGCACTACTTTGACATAGTAGGGGTCACAGGTTCAAATCCTGTACTGCCCACCATATTTATTTTGCCTTGCAAAAAAATGGTTTTTAGTTTATAGTCCGCAGTTGTCAGTTCAAAATCCAATATTACCGGTAACGCAAAATTATGGAAAAACAAATTCAAGAATTTTCAAAGCAAACCAAGCGCCAAGACATCCCCGATATCAAGGCGGGCGACACCGTGCGCGTGCACCAAAAATACACCGACAAAGGCAAGGAAAAAATTCAGATCTTTGAAGGGTTGGTGCTGTGCCGCAAGCACGGCAACGAAGCGGGCGCGGCAATCACCGTGCGCAAAATCGCTTCCGGCGTGGGAGTGGAAAAAATATTTCCCGTTCACTCCCCGATGATCGCCAAGATTGAATTGGTGAAATCCGGCAAAGTGCGCCGCGCCAAAATTTATTACATTCGCGACGCCAAAGGCCGCAAAGCCCGGTTGAAGCGCGTGGAAAGAAAAACAAAAACCGCGCCCGAACCAAAAGCAAAAACCGAAACAGAAACCCAAAATCAAGAAGCTTAACCGCTTCTTGATTTTTGTGTATTTTTCTATAAACTATCCACTATAAACCATTAACCATCCCGCCTCGGCGGGATCCGGCCGCCTTCATTAAAATTTCGGCGAGCCAAAGCCCGGGTGTTGGAATCGGCAGACAAGCTAGCTTGAGGTGCTAGTGGGTTAACCCCCGTGCGAGTTCAAGTCTCGCCCCGGGCACAAAAATTTTAACAAAGTTAAAATTTTTCGTTAATAGTTAATAGATAATAGCAAATAGAGAGTTTGCATTCGTATTTTGCTATCAGCTATAAAC
>CAYOLX010000038.1:0-7504 GCA_964404915.1 uncultured Candidatus Saccharibacteria bacterium
ATTGTGAAAAATTATTTTCGCCACCGGGCATTCCATCCACGGCCCGGGCTTGCCGTCCCATCGCGGACGGGCTTCAATCAGCACATAATGCCAAAATAGGGTTAAGGATTGCGCTTAACTTCTGCCAAACCGTTTATTGAATTGCTCCACCAAATCTTCAACATCACTTTCATTCCCGTCATTCCCTTTTTCCTCCCTTTCTCCCTTAATCCCTTCGGGTTTATGCTCCGGCAGGGGTTTCTCAAGGCGCACCGAAATTATTTTAAACTTTGGAGTATTTACCAGCATTGAACCGACGCTGTAATAATATTCAAGCGAGGTATCGGTCGGTTGCAGGCCATAACGATCAACCACATATTTTGTTTGCTCATTTTTTCCCCCAATTGTAATTTCCCATTGGTCTTCATCTGTTTGAGGATGATTACCCTTATTGAATTTACCCACTCGCCACGTCCCGTTTTCAACATTATCTTCGGCGGTTTTCCAATCTTTTTCATATTGCCGGCGCATCTCTTCTTGATGCCTTGCTTCCCGTTCCTTTTTCCGCTCTTCTTCTTTCGCCTTTGCTTGGTCCAATGTTAAAATTTTTTCAAAATCTTGAAAGCTCAATGAATCAAACGGCTCGCCACCCCAGCCATTCTCTCTTATATGACCTCCTCGCACAAGATAAACTTCGCCATATCCTCGGCGACGAGTAGAACCTCCATTGCATTTCAATTGCGCGATAATCCTGCCGTTATTATCAATAATTTGCGATAAAATTGCCGATTCGACCGGATTATCATTATCATCAAGCTGAAAATCAATTCTTGACAAATCGTGGCCATAATTATTGCAAACACCATCAACCATTGCGTTGCCACAAAGCGGACATCGCCCGTAATACCCTGCAATCGCATCATCAACCACCCCCCTTGCTTTCTCGCGGCGATCCTTATAGTCAAACGCCGCTTCCAAATCAGCCTGCAATTTCTTTAAATTCTCAAATTGCTCTTTTGTCTCTTGCTCCAAATAGCGTTCCGCCCGATCCAAGATTCGTCGCCACTCATAATTTTTATCATAACCCAAACCATAAGAAAGATAATTCTCATTAACTGCCTTCATCCGATCTTTCAAATTTTTTAATAATTCTCTTGCCGGCGCAAGCAACATTTCTTTTTGCTCCTGCTTTTGCTGTTCAGCTCTTGCCTCCAAAATTATTTGATTCGCATTTTTAGTTTGCTGCTTGGCTTCATCGGTGGATTTAAAATACTTGATTTCGCATTTATAGCGATCCTTGCCATAATATTTGCTTATTACCACTGCCGGATAGGCTAATAAATCGCTTCCATCCAAAGGATCCTTGCCATAAGGCACCGAAGCTGGCAATAGCGGCAATTCGTCTAAAATATTGAATTGTTCAATTGTTTCCGTTTCGGGAACCAACCCGCTGCGAACCCAATTATTCCAAATTTCATCCACCGCCCCATCCCGAGATTTTTGTCTTAATTCTTCCAAATCATAACCGGAAAAGCGCTCATAACCATTTTGAGTAATATGAATTTTCAGCTTACGCCCTGATGGCAATACAGGAATCTCGTTGAATCCAAATATATCTTCTGACGCAATTATAACATTCGCGCTGAATTTTTCCTCCGAATAAGAAGAGTAATCATAGTTAATTTTATAACTCTTTGAGCCAATTAAAATTTCGTCGGGATTGCTCTCCTCAATTTCTCGCATTTTTTCTTCAGAAATAAAATCGGCAACTCTCAAGGCAAGATCGATCTCTCCCTCGCTAATCGCTTCCATTAACCGTTTTTGACTTGTTATACCTCCAACTCGGTTGACATAAAAACTTGTGAAAAAATCACTGCCGATTGGCGGGGCAATGGACATATCCAAATTACCGGCGGATTTTTTCCAAAAATCATTTATAATCTTGGCGGATTCTTTATTTTCTTTAACAACAGGCAAATCAATATCGCCGTTTGCTATCGCTCTTCCCATAACAATTTCCGACTGGGGGCCGTTAAACGGGCGATTTTCCGATGTTAGCGGGCTCCGGCTTCCCTTGAAGCAAATATCAACACTTTGAGCAACCTCGCCCGAAAGGGAATCCCAAAATAAATCTCGCGACTTTTCGTCAATTATCTGCGGCGCGATTTCCTTCAACCATTCTGGTTTTATTGCTTGGATTGTCCTTGCGTATGTCTTATTGGTTTTTAAAATCTCCGCCGGCACAATCAATTCCGGATCGCCGCCCATCGCCACCGAAGACGGATGAATATAAAAACCGGTTTCTCCGTCTGAAACCCTGCGATAAGAATGCCTGCCATAATATTGCATTAAATTGCCAACCAACCCGGCGGCAATTGATTTGCCGATTACTTCCGGATCTTGGTTTTCCGTCGCTCTGATACCATTGCGCCGTAATGCTCGAAACAATTGATAACGCACTTCCCGCACTTCATTGAGCATTCTTCCATTTAAAAAGTTCTTCCCTGTCCAGTCATTTATTATTTTCCAATCTTTTAATTGACGGCTTTGCTGAAAAACTTTGTCATATTCATTCCAAACATTCAATAGAGTCATAAAATCCGACCCGCTTATTTTAAATTTACGATGCGCCATGTCAGCTTCGTCCTCCTTACCTCTGGGACGATTAAAGACCGGACGCCCGCCCAAAAATGCCGCGATCGTGCAAACAGTTTCGGTGCAACCATGCCTTTCCGCCTCAATCACCATGCGGGCAACTTTGGGTTCCAGAGGCATACCGGCCATTTTTTCGCCGATCGCGGTAATATTATCATTTTCATCAAGCGCCCCTAATGTTTTAAGCGTGTTTATCGCATTATCAAAAGAAGCATCTTCAGGCCTATCAATGAATTCAAACGATTTTACATCGTCAATCCCCATCTTTTTCATCGTTAAAACCACTTGTGCCAAATCAGTGCGCAAAATTTCCGGCTTGGTATATTCATCTCTGCCCTCAAAATCTTTTTCCGTGTATAAGGCATAATATTCTCCTGATTCGATTCTGCCCGCCCGCCCCGCTCTTTGCGTGCAACCGCTTCGTGAATGTTTTTTTATCTTTAAAGCGTTAATGCCGGTTGACGGATCAAATTCTTTTTGCTTAATAAGCCCGGAGTCAATAACATGACGTACGCCCGGCACGGTTACTGATGTTTCCGCGATATTAGTGGAAACCACAATTTTTCTTTGCGTGATTTTTTCAAAAATTTTATCCTGATCATCGGGCGGCATATTCCCATAAAGAGGCAAAACAATAATATCCTCTAATCCCAATTCATTTATTTCATTGATTACCTTTTTTATTTCATCCTCGCCCGGCATAAAAATCAAAACATCACCGCTTTTTTCTTGAGCAACAATATCACCCACGCAATTGGCCGCTTCTTTAGTAAAATCAAAACTATACGGATCGCAGTCTTTGTCTTTGTCGTTTAAATAATGCCTTTGCACCGGGAATAATCTGCCCGGAACTTCCACCATCGGCGCCTCGCCCAAATAGGAAGCGAATTTTTCTTTTTCCAAAGTCGCGGAAGTTACCACAATTTTTAATGGTTCCATATTTGCGGCAACGCGTTTTTTTTGCGCCCGCTTCAACAACCCAAGCGCGAAATCAACGTTTAAACTGCGTTCATGCGCTTCATCCACCATTACCACCGAATAATCGCGCAAAAGCGGATCTTCCTGAAGTTTACGCAATAATATTCCATCGGTCATAAAATTAGTTATTGTGCCCTCGGTGGTGTGATCTTCAAACCGCACTTGATAGCCTACGTCTTCGCCAACGCGGCAACCGATGCTTCCAGCAACATATTTTGCCACCGATCGAGCCGCCATTCTTCGCGGCTGGGTAATCGCAACCTTATCTTCGGGAAATAAAATTTCACGCATTACTATCGGAATTTGAGTGGTTTTTCCCGATCCCGTCTCGCCCACGATTATGGATGTTGGGTTCCCGGCAATTATCTCTTTGATTTTTCCCGAATATTCCAGAATCGGCAATTCTTTTTCCCCTGCTTTTTCCCGTTGGGGCGGCTTTGGCGCGTTAATAATTTCCGGGTCTGTATTCCTGGATTCATAATTTTCGAATTTCATAAACTTGAAGTTATTTTTATTGCCTCTGTCGACTTGCCATGCTCGTACCAGATTTCAGCAGATTTACCGTAGAAATCGCGTTGAACAAGCAAGAATAGAAAAATCGGAGCAACGCCACGCAAAACCGCAACTTGACAAGGCGCAAATTGTTTTTGTGCAACACCCATCGCCGCTTTGATTGCGGACAAATAATCGCTTTTATTTTGCTCTTCCCAAATTTTCCCCAAATCAATATTTATTTTATCTGCGTATTTCTTTTTATTAAATTCGAAAATACTAAAACCCGCGCCAACATCAGTTATAATGTCATTATCGCGCAATACCGGCACTGATTGATGATCAAAAATCAAGATCCTTTCGCCCGTATTTAAACGCACAACCAATTCGGGACACAACTGATACGCGATATCAAATAAAATCATTAAAACCGCTACCGGATAATTTTCCCCAACCTCAACCGCCTCGCCTTGAATTTGCAAGGTGATATTTTTGCGCAAATCCGCAATATCATTTTCATCCGGCAGATTTTCCGGCAATTTTGGCGTGACATATGCAACCGCCGCCGGTATTAATATTTTATCGTCTTCATTGCTTGCGTTTTCTTCGTCGTTAATTTTATTTTTTTGCAACATATAGTTTGAAATTAAAACCATTCTAAATTCAATCATTTTAACCTGTTTTCTTTTTTAAATCAAAAAAATCGCCATTTTGGCGATTTTTTGATTGATTCAGACACCTCCTAATAATTCTTTCAACCTGTCGCCAAGAACATCCAACGCTATCGCGCCCCTATCTCTTGCCTCCCTCTCTTCTGTTGCTAATTTTTCTATAATTTTTTTTCTCCTGATATCCAGAGCGGCAAGCTCTTGCTTGATTACGTCTTTTTCTCTTTTATATTCACCTATAATTTCGGAAATTTTTCCTTGAGCAACGGAATCATTTAATTTTCTTGCTAATTCTTCAGCATCTTTTTTTGCAAATTTCTCCTGTACGCCCCATATTTAAATTCACATTAAAAAAACGCCATTCCTCATCGCCCCCTCCCATAACTTCATCCAAAAGAATATCTGTTTGACGATCCCCCGAAGTTACTCCATAAGCAAAAACCTGACCCGTTTCCGAATCATCAGCCCCCGGCATAACCTTAAAATCTATTATTTCTTCCTTCTCTTGATTTGGAGTTTCCATTTATTTTATTATGAAGTGGTCGGGGTTGTCAAGACACGGAATTTGGGGCAACCAGATGGAAAGAGTTTGTTAAATTTGTTTGCGGAATTTTCTGGAAATGCACTTGCGCCGGAATTTGGTAATCTAACGATTCATGGCGGCGCAAATTATTGTAAAGCGGAAAATATTCATTTAAACCCCTGCGGGCTTGGCCCACATCTTGGTAGGAGTTTAGATAAATGTTCTCCTGCTTAACCGTCCGCCATAATCTCTCGGTGAAGATATTGTCCATGTATCGGCCGCGTCCATCCATGGATATTTGGATTCGGCTATCCTCCAAAATGCCGGTAAATTGCGGGCTGGTAAAATGACTGCCCTGATCGGAATTGAAAATTAGCGGGCGTCCTTTGGTTAAAGCTTCTTTCAAGCATTCCAGGCAAAATCCGATTTCCAAGCTGTTTGATAATTTCCAGGCAACCACATATCGGGAGAACCAATCAATGATGGCAATCAAATACGCGAATCCCGTTTCCAATCTCACATAGGTGATATCGCCGCCCCAGGCTTGATTCGGTCCGGTAATTTTCAGACCTCTCAACAAATAGGGATAAATTTTGTGTTCGTTGTTCTTTAAGCTTAAACCAAGCTTCTTTTTGGGGTAAATCGCTTCAATCCCCATAGTTCGCATTAACGTTCGGGTATGGCCGCGGCCGATGGGGATCAAATAGGTTCGGTTTAATTCTTCTTTGATTTTTCGGTTGCCGTAGAATGGAAATCGAGTGTAGATGACATCAATTAAATCCATAATCTTTTTATCTTCCTCAGATACCGGAACCGGTTGGTAATACCAGCTGGCGCGGGATACTCCCAATAATTGGCATTGTCTTTTCAGGGTGATATTTTCATTATCTTTTTCAATTAAGGATATTTTTTGCTCATGGGTTAGGAATTCGCAGTTTTTTTTTAAGCCATTCCAATTCTGTATCTCTTTGGCCGATGATTTTGTAAAGATTATCCAATTCCGCCTGACGGCGGACTTGCTCATCCTTTTCTTTTTTGTGGCCGTCTTTGAATAATTCGGCCAGATTGTCCAAGGCTTGCTTTTTCCAGAGTCCGATTTGCGTGGGATGCACGCTAAAATCGGAACTGATTTGAGCCATGGTTTTTTCTTCCTTGATGGCGGTTAAAGCCACTTGCGCTTTTTCTTGAGGAGTAAAACTCCGTGGTTTTTTGTTCATATTTTATCATACTTTTCCACACCAGTTAGCGCAAATTTCGTGTCTAGATTTGTAAGACCATTTTATTATTTACTTTGAATTACGAAACTCCTAAAAAATGCTAAAATGACAGCACAGGCCGGCGGCCGGTAAGCCGCCAGCCCGATACCGCCATGAAAGCTATAATCCCATTTTACAACGAAATCAGGAAAGCGGTAAATATTTTTTCACATCAATTAAACATTGACGAGTTAACAAACAAAACAGGTCGAAAATTGGCATTGCCCATCATTACGATTCTGTCGCTGGCAATATTTAAACAGGTAAGCGGCATTATCACTAAAAAACTATTATTCACAATCTTTGAACTTCGTAAAATCTGCTCCTACAAAACGCTGGTTGTTAATATGAATCGATGGGCATGGATAGGGTTGAAACTATTATTCGTCATTATCAGAATGGGAAGAAAATATCAGCACATCATCAAGCATATTGATTCCACCGATGTCCCGGTTTGCTTGTTCAAGAATGCCAACAAACACAAGGTAATGAAAATGTTTGCAAATTTCGGCAGAAGCGCTAAGGGCACCTATTTTGGCTTAAAAATGCACTTAATCGCTGATCTCAAGAGGCAAATATTAGCCGTCAGATTCACTCCCGCCAATGTTGACGATCGCCAAGTTGTGATTGAACTATCCAAGAAATTGAACGGCGTATTCATCGCCGATGCCGGCTATGTTTCTGAAGAATTGCAAAGAAAATTCTATCGCGCCAAGAAAAGAATTCTTTTGGTCAAACCAAGGTCTAACATGAAAAAAATCATTACCAAATTCCAGAAAAAATTATACGACACCAGAGCAATCATTGAATTGAATTTTCGCAACTTGAAAATGTTCTACGGGCTGATTACCAGCCTGCCCAGATCAGTGGACGGATATTTCGCCAACTATATCTACAGTCTGCTGGCTTATTAAATTGTTTAGTTGAAAATCGTGAAAAAATCTTACCGCAAT
>CAYOLX010000039.1:0-7448 GCA_964404915.1 uncultured Candidatus Saccharibacteria bacterium
ATTTCGCTTCAAAGCTAATTCGGCAACAGACCCTTTAAAACGAAAATATGAAATTTATTAGTTTTTTATTGGGATTTTTCCCGGCGCGCAAATTAAATCCGAGCTTGCGGGTTTTAATTGCCGTAAATACCGGGATGGTATTTATCGTGGCGATGTTTGCGCCATTTTACGCGGTTTACGTGCAGGATAAAATCGGCGGCAATTTAGCGATTGCCGGTTTTTCCTGGGCGGTCTACCCGATTGTGGCGGGAATTTTGATTTTTCTTTTCAGCCAATGGGGGATGAAAGTTAAGGAGCAGGAATTATTACTGGCAGTGGGATATTTCATCCGCGGCTTGGTGTTTTTGAGCTACGCGTTTATGGGAAACATCGCGCAATTGATTTTTACTCAGGTTCTGTGGGGCATTGGATCGGCGCTGGGAGTGCCGGCGTTTGACGCGACTTATGGCAAACATACCAACAGCGAAAAATCAATCGCCGAGTGGGGGCAATGGGAAGGCATGGCTTATATCGCCACGGGAGCCGCGGCGCTGATCAGCGGTTTTGTTATTCAACTAGTGGGTTATTTTTGGTTGTTTTGTTTAATGTCGGCGGCATCTGTTCTTTTGGGAATTTATATTTGGCTTTTGCCCCGCGGTTTGTTGTGATTGTTTTCAAAACATAATTTTTGATTCGCGCAAGTCTTGAATTTTTTTTGATAATCAATACAATCAAATAATGATTTCATTTTTTGAAATCATTGAATCAGGTTCTGCGCCCGATTTTTGCGAGGTTCTCTTGTTTGAGCTGCGGGCTCAAACATTTTGGCCGCGCGGCTACAGTAAAAACTCCTTTTCTTCGCCGAGAAGAAAGCGGTGATTGGCATTTATTTGAATGTTGCGATTTTTTTGGTTTTTTCGGGCGCGCCGTTGTTTGGCGTTTTTTGTTAATTTTTTGATTAGGCAAAAAAATAATATCACAAATATGGAGAAAATAATTTCATTGGTAAGAGAGCACGATAATTGGAGAAAACAATGCGTCAACTTGATCGCCTCTGAAAACGCGATGTCGCCGGCATGCGAACGGCTTTATATTTCGGATTTGATGCATCGCTATGCCGAAGGAGTTCCCCAAAAAAGATATTACCAAGGGTTGAAATATATTGATGAAATTGAAATTTTGGCGCAAGAAGAATTTAAAAAACAATTCGGCGCTAATTTTTGCGACGCGCGGCCGATTTCAGGAACGCTGGCGAACTACGCGGCGTTTGCCGCCATTTCTTCGCGAGGCGATAAAATTTTATCATTGGGGGTGGAGCATGGATCTCATGTTTCTCATGAAAAAGCGGGCGCAGCGGGAACGTTGGGGTTGGAAGTGGAATGGTTGGAATATAACGATGATTGCACGATGAACGCCCAACTTTCTTGCGCCAAAATTTTAGCGGCAAAGCCGAAATTTATCGTTATCGGCGGATCGGTGATTTTGTTTCCTCAACCGGTAAAAGAATTGCGCCAAGCATGCGATCAAGTCGGCGCCAAAATTATTTATGACGCGGCGCATGTTTTGGGATTGATTGCCGCCGGAGTATTCCAAGATCCGCTAAAAGAAGGCGCGGATTTAATCACCACTTCCACGCACAAAACTTTTCCCGGACCGCAAGGAGGGATGATCTTGGGCAATGTTGATGAAGATACGCAAAAGAAAATCCAAACCGCGGTGTTTCCGCAATTTTCTTCCAATCATCACTTGCATCGCTTGCCGGCGTTATATGGCGCTTTGCGCGAGATGCAAGAATTCGGTAAAGATTATGCCGCGCAAATCGTGAAAAACGCGCAAACATTGGCGGGTGAGTTGTGCGATTTGGGATTTAACGTGCTGGCAAAAGAGAGGGGGTTCACGCAATCGCATCAGGTGTTGGTGAATTGCGGTCAACCGGGTTCGGGCGGAGAGGCGGCCAATCTATTAGAGCGTGCCAATATCATTTTAAACAAAAACATTATTCCCGGCGACGGTACCAATCCTCGTAATCCGCGCGGGATTCGCATCGGCACGCAGGAAATGACTCGTTTTGGAATGGAAGAGGGTGAAATGAAAGAAATCGCCAAATTTATCAAGCAAGTGGTTTTGGACAAAGAGAGCCCCGAAGCCGTGGGTAAGCAAGTTGCCGCTTTTCGCGCCGATTTTACCGCGCCGCGATATTGTTTTCAAAATTAGCATTTTACTTGCGTTTACAGCGGATTAGTGGTATAACGGTTCTATAGCGTGAGTAGGTGTTTCTCCAAGGTTTTCTTAAATTAAAATTTTAAGTTCATCCGGCGAGCGGGTCGCCCTACCAAAGTTTTTAAGCATTAAGCATTCGCATGAACAAGAAGTTATACGTGGGCGGTTTGCCTTACAGCACCACCCAAGACAGCTTGCAGCAGGGGTTTTCGGCCGCCGGCAACGTTGAATCGGCGATCGTGATCACCGACAAAATGTCCGGACGCTCAAAGGGTTTCGGCTTTGTGGAATTTGCCACTGAAGAAGAAGCTCAAAAAGCTATTGAGATGTTCAACGGCCAGGAATTTGAAGGTCGTCGCATCACTGTCAGCGAAGCCCGCCCGATGGAACCGCGCGCCCCGCGCCGCGATTTCAACAACGGAGGCGGCTACGACGAGCGCTAGTCTTTTTAAACAAAACATCTTCCGCGAGGAAGATGTTTTGTTTTTGCCGGATAGTGTGATAAAATACTTTTGTTCAATTAACAAAAATAAAAAATGAACAAACAAACAATAATTATTCTATTGGCGGTGATTGCGCTTGGCGCGATTGCTTTCATGATTGCGAACAATCAAAAAGATCAAGAGGAAATAAAAAAAACGGAAAATAATAATAATCAAGAAACAAATATGAACGCGACCATTAAAACTTCGCTGGGAGAAATAAAGATTGAGCTATACAGCGACCGAGTGCCGCAAACCGCGGGAAATTTTGCCAAACTGGCCGAAGAAAAATTCTATGATGGCATAAAATTTCATCGGATAATTTCGGGATTTATGATTCAAGGCGGCGATCCCTTGACCAAAGATGATTCTCAAAAAAATCTGTGGGGCACGGGCGGTCCGGGCTATAAATTTAATGATGAGCCGTTTGAAGGCGACTATTCGCGCGGCACCATTGCCATGGCGAATTCCGGGCCCAACACCAATGGCAGCCAGTTTTTCATTATGCACCAAGATTATCCCTTGCCGCCGCAATACGTGATTTTCGGCAAAGTTTTGGAGGGCATGGAAGTTGTTGACGCGATCGCCGCATTGGAAACCGATGCCGGCGACCGCCCGCTTAACCCGCCGGTGATTGAAAGCGTTACCGTTAATCGTTAATCTTTAACAAGAAGTAAATTCGCAGGGGCGGGCTTTACGCCCGCTTTTTGCGGTTGTTTGCTGAATGTGATATATAGGTGGTATACGAATAAGAATTATGAAATTTACGCGGACGAAAAAATTAATTTTTGCCAACAATAAAGGCGGGGTGGGAAAAACCACGTTGGTTTTTAATTGCGCCGCGTCGTTTGCCCGCGCCGGTTATAGAACCGCGCTGATTGATCTCGACCCGCAGTGCAATCTCAGCCGTCTGGCGCTGGGCGAAGAATATTATTCAAAAAGTCTTTTTTCTCCATTGCAGAAAACTATATATGATATGTTGCGCGGCGTGGTGGAAGGCGGCGCGGATATTGATTTGTCGGTTAAGTTTTTACCGGTCAAAGCCGATAAAAACTTGTTTTTGTTAAAGGGAGATATCAATCTTTCAATGTATGAAGCGCTATTAATTAATGCTTACGGGCAAGCGGCCGCGGGACAGAAAATCGGCTATTTCCAGACCAGCGCCATTGATCGATTTCTGCGTGAAAAGGGATTAAAAGAAGAATTTGATATTTTTGTGATTGACACTTCGCCGAGTTTGGGGCTTCTAAATCAAATCATCTTGCTTGGCGGAGATTATTTCTCGGTGCCGGTAATGCCGGACGCATTCAGCGTTCAGGGAATTGAAAATTTGGGCGCGGTGTTTGAAAAATGGAAAAATTCGTGGAAAGTCACGGCCAAGGCGCTTGCCGGCGACACCGAAACCAAATTTGTGCTTGCCGGCGATCCGCTATTTATTGGCTACATTGTCAATTCTTATAATGTTTATGGCAAACAGCCGATCGCGGATCATCGGATATGGATGGAAAAAATTCCCCAAAAAGTCAAGCAATATCTTTCGGAAAAACATTGCCGCAATGACTTGGTTGAAGAAAGCTGGAAAAATCCTCTGCAAATCATTCAAGATTACGGTCGGATTCCGGCAAAGTGCCAAGAGTTGGGAGTGCCGATATTTGATCTTGATCCAAGTTTGATTGAAGAAATTCATCAGGGAACCAAGGAAAATATCGAAAAAGCCAAAACGGAATTCGCCGCCCTTTCGAATTCCATCTTGAAAATTTTAACGGCTTATTAAGCAAGGCAAATTTACATAGGTGTCACCTATGTAAATTTATGTGAGCTTATCTGCGCGTACCAAAAGAAAAATCCATAGTTGTGCTATGGATTTTTGGATTAAAAGTGATAATTTAAGAGAATGGACAAGGTGAATTCAAAAATCAAGGTGGGGTGCGCGATGTCGGGAGGGGTGGATAGCGCGGTGGCGGCGGGGTTGTTAAAAGACGCCGGTTTTGAGGTGATTGGAATCTTCGCGCGGTTGTTGGGCGGTAAAAATGAAGATAAGGCGCGAGTGGCGGCGGTGTGCGAGAAATTGAAAATTCCTTTTCGCGCGGTTGATCTGCGAGCGGAATTCAGAAAAAGAATTGTTGAAAAATTTTTGCAAAACACAAAAAAGGGATTAACGCCCAATCCGTGTGTTTTTTGCAATCAAGAAATTAAATTCGGCTTATTGATGGACGCGGCGCTAAAGTTTGGCGCCGATTATTTTGCCACGGGTCATTATTGCCGGATTAAAAAAACAAAAGATGGGATTCATCATTTGCTCAAGGGCAAAGACAAAGAAAAAGACCAATCCTATTTTTTGTGGCGGTTAAAACAAAAACAGCTGGAAAAAATCATTTTTCCGCTGGGAATTTTTGAAAAAAGCGAAGTTAAAGATTTGGTGAAATTTTGGAATTTACCGGTGGAAAATAATTCCGAATCGCAAGATGTTTGTTTTACTTGCGGCGACACCGCGAATTTTTTGCAACAGCATTTAGGTAAAAATCCGGGGGATATTATTGGCGCGGAAAGCAAAAAGATAGTCGGGCAACACGATGGCTTGTGGGTCTACACCATCGGGCAAAGAAAAGGTATCGGGCTTTCGAGCGGACCGTTCTATGTTGTTGGCAAAAATTTTGCCAAAAACCGACTGATTGTTTCAAAAAATTTGCCGGTTGGCAATATCGTGAAATTAACCGACGTCAATTGGATTTCCGCCGCCGCGCCAAATTTACCGATCAAGATAAAAGCGAAGATCAGATACCGGAGCAAAGCCGCCGCGGCGGTTTTGGATAGAATCGGCAAAGATCATATTTTGCAATTCGCAACGCCTCAATTCGCGCCGACTCCGGGGCAAAGCGCGGTTTTTTATGATCGCGGCGAAATCATCGGCGGCGGCGCAATAAAATCCTGAATTTTCCCAATGGAATCTCCATGGGTTCAACCCCTGTGGAATCTCCAGGGGTTCAACCCCTGTTAAATTTACAGGGGTTGAACCCCTGGAGGATATATGGAGGATATTTTTGCGTTTGGGGCGGGTTTTGTGGTATTCTGGAATAATAGTTAAAGATAAATAGGGATAAAATCCTTTTTAAATCCGTATGAAAATTACCGCCAAAAAGAAAAAAATTGTTTCTAAAAATAAGAATGGAATTAGGTTAAAAAAAACGGTACCGACGCCAAAGAAGAAGATCCCAACATCTGCGCAAAAGCCGGTTTTGCGTTCAAAGCCGCTGGCAAAAATCGCCGACAAAATTCGCGGCAAGGTTTTGAACCTCAAAGCGGTGGAAACATCAAAGATTGTGGCGCCGGCTGTCAAAGCGCCGGTCAAAAATGATGCCAAGATTCCTGAGTTTGAGATCAAAAAAACCAAAATCAGAGTGGTGGGTGTTGGCGGCGGCGGGAGCAATATTGTTTCGGAGATTGCCGATCGGGTCAAAAAATCTTCTTTTGTGGTTGCCAACACCGATACGGCGGCGTTGCGCCGCGCGTCAAAAAATGTTTCGGTGTTTCAATTTGGCGAGAGTTTCACGCGCGGTTTGGGCACCGGCATGGAGCCGCGCGTCGCCGAGGAAGCCGCCGCGCAGGACAAAGAAAAAATCAAGAAAATTATGGAGGGTCAAGATCTGGTGATTATCGTTGCTTCGCTGGGCGGCGGCGCCGGATCGGGCGCCGCGCCAGTGTTCGCGCAAATTTCCAAAAGTTTGGGCAATCTGACTTATGGCATATTTACCCTTCCGTTTGAATTTGAAGGCGAAAAAAAGAATGAAATCGCCAAAGCGGCGCTGGAAAAATCCAAACCCTATTTGAATGCCTTGACGATCTTGCCCAATGAGCGAGTGTTTGAAGTGGTCCCCAAAGCCACTCCGTTTGCCAAAACTTTATCCTACATCAACAACGCGCTTTCCGACAGCTTGGAAGGTTTGATTGAAACAATTTACAGCACCGGGGTGATTAATATTGATTTTGCCGATTTGCGGGCGATTTTGGTGGGCGGCGGCAAGATGGCGTTTTTAAACACCGTATCTTTGAAAAAAGGAGAGGATGCGAGAGCAGAGGTGTTTGAGCGAGTATTTTCTTCGCCGCTTTATCCTTATGGCATTGACAAGGCCAGAGGGCTTTTGCTCAATATTGTGGCGCAAAGAGATTTGAAATTGGCGGAAGTCAATCGCATTTTGACCGGTGCGGTGCGGCGCATTCACAAGGACGCGCGGATAATTTTCGGCGTGGGGCATGAAGGCGCGCGCGCGAACGCGATTAAAGTTTCGGCGCTGGCAACCGGTTGCGTTTACGCGGGAATGAATAATGGCAATGACAATAACGGCGGTCGTCAAGCTGACGCGCCACCTGCGCCCAAACGGCCGTCGTCGCCGCCCGCGCCGAGCAAAGACGCGTCAAAAAAAATCGTGAAAAAAGCGGCAAAAAAAACTCCAAAAAAAACCGAAATTAAAAAAACACCGGCAAAAAGCAAAAAAAACATTAAATCCGCGCCGGCAAAACCGGTCAAAAGAATCGCGGTGAAAATTAAAACGCCAGTTAAAGCAAAAGAAGCGCCGGAATCTTTGATTGAAACAAAAATCGCGCCCGAGGGATACCAAAACGAACAAAGCATCGGCGCGCAATTTGAAGCGCCGGAAAGAAAAAACGCCTTGCAGGTGAAAAAAGAAATTGAATTGGAGGAACAAAAAATGTTGGAACAGGAAAAAGCATGGGAAGTGCCTGCGTTTTTGCGAAAACAGAAAAAATAAT
>CAYOLX010000040.1:0-7435 GCA_964404915.1 uncultured Candidatus Saccharibacteria bacterium
GAGGGCTTGTTTGAGATCTTCAATTTGAGGTTCTTTTTTGGGGCGGTTTTTTTCGGAATCGGATTTTTGACCGGCAAACCGCACCGGCTCGGTTCGCGCCAAATCCGAAAGCGACACGCGCGGGGCGGACAACGGCTCGCGCGGGGCGGGAGTTGCCGAACGCGGCGCGGATTGCGGCGCGGGCGGAAATGCCGGCGGCGCGCTTCTGAATGGTTGGCCGGCGCTTGGTGCCAGCGGACGGCGATTGTTGCCGTTTGAGCGGCTATCATCGCGCTTTTTTTCGCCTTGCATTTTTTTCAAGCAGGGTTTGCAATAAACCTTGCGCCCGGGCTCGGGCTCAAAAATCACTTTGGTTTTTTTGCCGCACGCCGAACAAGTGATTTCATGCATTTTGGGCTGATTGGGATCTCTTGCCCCCGCTTCGGGCATCGGCGAAGTTTTTGCCGCCGCTTCGCTCATCTCGCCGCTCCACTTAGCGATCTTCTCCTCAATAATCTCGCGGCGCACGCTGTAGCGTTCGCGCGACACGCGAATGATTTTTTCTTTCTCCGACGGCTCGGCCATTTCCATCGGCGGCAAAGTCACCGCCGAAAACGGCGCGCTGGTGATGCCGTCAATCATCAGCTTCAAATAAATGTGATATTTTCCCAAATTGACAAAATCCTCAATGACAATGTCGGGTGCGAATTCCGGCTCCAAAAATTCGGCATCCTCGGCGCCCACGCGAAAAACAATGATCGTGCCCACATTGCCGAAAACCGCGTCTTTCACCCGAGAACTTTTGCCAACGCCGGTCATCTCTTCCAACTGACCCAGATATTGATTCGCCAAAATCAGCGACAGACGATATTTGCGCGCCTCCGAAAGAATATTGACAAACGAATCGGTGGCGAAATTTTGAAACTCATCCACATAGCAATAAAAATCGGCTCTTTCCGCTTCGGGAATGTTTTGGCGCGACATTGCCGCCAATTGAATCTTGGTGATCACCATCGCGCCAAAAAGCCGCGACGCGTCCTCGCCCACCATTCCTTTGGAAATATTGACAATCAGAATTTTTTGGTCATCCATTATCTGGCGCACATCAATACTGGACTTGACTTGCCCGATGATGTTTCTCATCAAAGGGTTGGCGATGAATTGGCCGATTTTGTTTTGGATTGCCGCGGTGGATTCCTGTTCGTATTTTTGGTTATATTTGGCATATTCGTTGATCCAAAACGCCTTGATAATCGGATCGGTGATCTTTTCCACCACCCTGGCGCGATATTCCGGATCGGAAAACATCCGGTTAATTCCCAACAAAGTGGAATTGGGATATTCCAATAACGCCAAAATCGTGTTGTTTAAAATATATTCCATCCGCGCCGACCACACATCGGGCCAGATTTTTTTAAACACCGCCATCAACCCCGCGGCGATCAAATTGCGATGTCCAGGATTGGTGATCTCCATCACATTAAACGCCGTGGGATAAGCCACATCTCCGGGATTAAAATAGATCACATCATTGACGCGCCATGACGGCACGTGATCCAAAATATTTTCCGCCGCTTCCCCGTGTGGGTCAATAAACGCCACCCCGCGCCCCGCGTGGATGTCTTGAATTACCATATTTTCCAGCAAACTGGACTTGCCCATGCCGGTTTTTCCCACCAAATACATATGCCGCCGCCGGTCATCATTTTTGATGCCGAATTTGGTGCGCTGATGCCGCCAATTAACTTCGCCGATATAAATAATTTTTTCTTTTTGCTCCATATTGATTGCAAGTTTAAACCGGCAAATTACCCGGCGCCACGGTTTCGCGCGATTCGGTGCGCGTTATTCCCGGCGTCGGCGCCACCGCTTGCGACGGGAAATGCCAAAGCGACGCCAATTCCTCAACATTGAATACCATCGCCGCTCCCTCATCTCCTTGAGGCGGATGCCACGGATTATAATAATTATAACGTTCGCGATAGGTGCGCAACAGCCGGCGCTTTTTGACAAACACACGGCGCGGCGCCAAATCGTTGACAAATGGAATCGGCGACAACTTCACCTTGGTCAAACTTTTTCCCCAAACATCCAATGAGTTCAATCCAGCACTGGTAAAGTTGTTAAAATAATTAAGCATCAAGCGCCAGTTTGCCGACACCCAGGCATCATTTTTCGCCACATAGATATTTTTAATATAAGAAGAAAATAGCGGCTTGGTGACCTTTTTTTCCACCGCCTCCACCAGCTCGCGCTCGCCCGCGGTCAAACGCAATTCCGCCGGAAACAGCTCTTCTTTTTTTTCTTCAGCGGGCTTTGGCCCCTCAATGATAAAATCTAAAATTTCTTGCCAAAGCGGCTTGGTCTTACCTTCGTTTTCATCAGTCCTTTTTGACAGCACATCTCTTACGTGGTGCGTGTCTTTAATAAATTTTTCCGCCTCTGGAGTGCCAAAATAAATTGGACTGGCATTGATTTGAATCCAAATTTGCTCGCCGGGACGCAATTTTCCCAAACTCTCGGTGAGCGACGCGATCGGATCAATGATTTCCTCCTCCTCGGCATTCGGTTCCACATATCTTTCATAGGTTGGCAAAGGATATTGCGGTTTTTTTGCCATTTTGTATTCCCAGCCGAACAGATCCCATTCACTGTTGGGAATGTCATAAGGAATCGCGCGCGCGTAATCCACCGCCGCCTCAATTTCAACTTCCGGATATTGAGAATAAATCGCCGCTTCAATCGCTTCGCGATATTCGGCAAAACAGCGGATGTAAAAATGAATTTTTCCGTCAACGCCGGCAATCTCAAATTTCAAACTGGTCTGCGGCTCGCCAGTGATATATTTTTCCCACCAATCCGGCGCGTTAAAGATCGCGCCGTGCAACGCCACTATCACCGCTTCCATCGCCTTGATCGGTTTGGGCAAATTTTTGGGAATTTTTATTTCCAACAACACCGGATTCCACTTGGTTTGAAACCATATTTCAACCCGCCACCAAGTCCAATAATAATTAAATCTTTCCATTAACACAAAAAACGCCGGCAACCACCACCAGTAAAGAACCAATCGCCATCCCAAATCAACAATTTGCCAAAATTCTTGAATCACAAATAACAACAAATTCCAAGAACCAAACTACAAGCTCCAAATAATATTCAAATCCCAATAATTAAAATTTAAATTTTGAATTTTAAATATTGAGATTTATTTGGAATTTGGTGCTTGATGCTTAAAATTTTTAAACAAAAACAAGCGCTGGTGCGCTTTTATCATAGCACGAATAAACAAATTGAAAAATCAAAACACGACCCTATTATGCTTCTTGAACATTGGCGCGCGGCGACAAAGATTCGCTTTGAACGGCGCGAGTGTAGCGCCCCTCGCCGTCGCGCGAAAAATATTTCTTGTTGCTCAAATTCATCAGCACGGTGTTTTCTTTGATGCGGCGCTGTTTGAGCGCCCGATCCAAAATTTCTTGGCGCGTGAGCGGCCGATTTTCGTTTTCCAAAATATTGATTAACACCGCCTTGACATCGCCTTCAACATAACCCCATTCTTTGAGCGCGTAAAGACCTCGCCCCACCAAAACAAACCGCTGATCGCGGATTAATTCGTTGTGCACCGTTTGCACCAAACTGCCCTCAATCTGCCGCGCCACATCGGTGAAATGCAACGGATTTTGGTTTTTCTTGAACAGCAAATAAATCTTGTCTTTGATGCCCTTGGGATTCACTTCGGGCCACTCGCGCAAACCATATAATCCTTCTTTGTTTTTTTGCACTAACGCCGAAATTTCCAAATAGGATTCGGCAATCGCCTTTTTTACCCCAAAGCGCGACACCAGCTGGCGGATTGACGCCAATTTTTTCTTTTCCGCCAAATCTTGCGCCACGGCACCGATGAAATTTTTGGCATTTTGCGTCGATTGATTGTCAAGCGCCCAAAAACTTTTGTAATTTTCATTGCCGGCAAAACGGATAAACTCCGCCCCCAGCACCAGCAAGAAATTGGCATGAGCCTTGAAATCTTTGCCGCCCAATTCAAGCAACAAAGTTTCTTCCTCGCGCACCCCGCCGCAATTTTTCAGATGGCGGCCAAAAGTTTGTCCGATTTCTTTATATCCGGAAATTTTTTTCTTCATTTTTACCATCGCGGCTTTCTCCACCTGGCGCACTCTTTCGCGGCAAATGCGATGGCTCTTGCCGATTGCCTCCAAAGTTTCGCGCTTGCCAGTTTTTAAACCAAAACGACGCTCAATCACTTCGCGCTGTTTGGGAGCCAAAAGCTCCAATAATTCCTGGCAAATTTTTTTGTAATTAACTCCGGCCATAAGTCGGTTTTATTAAATTTAACCGCACATTTGAAAACTATACTATCTATATAGTATATTTCAATTTTTGTCAAATATTTCCGCGCATTAGCGCTTGCGGTCGCGCAAGTCGCGCCAGAAAACCAGTGATTGCGCCGCCAAAAAAACGGAAGAGTAAGTTCCCACGGCAATTCCTAAAATCAACGCCAGCGCGAAATGATTCAAGCTCGCGCCGCCCCAAAAATAAATGGCGAATACCGGTAAAAGCGTTAACAGCGAAGTGTTAATCTGCCGGCTTAAAGTTTGATTGACGGCGCGGTTGGCGTTTTCGCCAAAATCGGCGCGATGATCGCGCGATAAATTCTCGCGCACGCGATCATAAACGACGATAACATTATTGATGGCATAACCCACCACGATCAACAGCGCGGTGATTACCGGAATGGTAATTTGCGCGCCGTAACGAGCACCCAAAAGCGCGAAGACGCCCAGCGGCACGATAATGTCATGGCACAAAATTAAAAATGACGCCACGCCGTATTGCCAGGATTTAATTCTCCCGGGAATGTTGCGAAACGCCACCGCGATATACAACAGCATCGCCGCCAGAGAAACGAAAACCAATGTTGCCATTTTATCGGCAAGCTCCTTGCCCACCACCGGTCCGATGCCTTCAAAACTTTTTTCCTCAAATTCGCCGATTTCCCCCAAGGAATTCAATAATGCCGCGTGTTTTTCGGGACTGATGCTTTCGGCGCGAATGATAACTCCATTATCTCCAACAGCATAAAGGGACGCCCCGCCGATTTCCAACGCGTCGATTTTTTCCCGAATCAACGCGTTATCGGGACGATCTTGCCGCCATTCAATTTCCAAAACGCTGCCGCCGGTAAATTCAACCCCTGGCTTCAACCCCCAAACGGCAATCGCGGCAACGCTAGCCAGAATCGCCATCAACGTAAATCCAAAAAATATATTTTTATACTTGACAAAAGGAATCATAATTTTAAATTCCAAGAACCAAACTACAAGCTCCAAATAATATTCAAATCCCAATAATTAAAATTTAAATTTTGAACTTTTAATATTGAGATTTATTTGGAATTTGGTGCTTGATGCTTGATTATTCTTAGGCAATGGGTTTCCATATCCGATTGAATTTGCCCAATTTTGTGTTGCCGGCAACGCGCAAAAACGTGCGCGTCACAAAAATCGCCGAATACATTGACAAAAAGATGCCCCAAATTAACGTGGCGGCAAACCCCTTCACGAAACTGGTGCCGAAAAAGAACAATATCAGCGCCACCGCAATCGTGGTGAAATTGCCGTCGCGAATTGCCGGCCAAGCACGGTTAAATCCTTCCTCAATGCTTGATGAGAGGCTTTTGCCGCTTTGCAATTCTTCCTTCATCCGCGAGAAGATCAGCACATTAGCATCAACGGCCATTCCCAATGAGAGAATGAATCCGCCGATTCCCGCCAAACTCATCGTCACCCCCATCAGCTTGAACACCGCCAACAGCACCACCGCGTAGAGGGCGAGTGCCAGCGATGCCAATAATCCCGGCAGGCGGTAATAAAGCGCCATAAAAATAATCACCGCCAAAAACCCGATCAATCCCGCCGCCATTGTTTGTTCCAACGACATCGCGCCCAAGGTGGGACCGATTTTTTGCTGGCTAACGGGTTCGCCCAGCGGCACCGGCAAAGCACCCTCATTTAGACGGCGCACCAAAGTTTTTGCCTCGTCAATTCCGGCAACGCCGGTGATCACCGCTTTGCCGCCCGAAATTTTCTCAATCACATTGGGCGCGTAGAGATCGCTATTGTCAATTTCTCCGTCGCCGGTGGTATCAATAATGGAAAACCCATCCAGATAAATCGCCAAGGGCTTGCCCACATTGCGTTCGGTAACTTGTTCAAAAATTTTCGCCCCTTCGGCGTCAAATTCCAGCTCCACAATCGGACGCCCCGTGGTATTGTCAAAATCAAGCCGCGCTTTTTTTAAATATTTGCCGGTAAGCTCCGTGGGCATGAAATAAGGATTCTGCAACGCCAACTCCAAATCGGGGATTTGTAAAATTTCCTCGTTTGTTTTTCCTTCAAGCTCTTTAAATTTATCAAGGATGGCTTGGGTTTCTTCTTCCGGCCGCGATTCGGCAAATTCCAACCACGGCGTTTGGCCAATCCAATCAATGGCTTGTTGAACGCTTTCAATGCCGGGTAATTCCACGATCAAGCGGCTTTCTCCCGAAACCTGAATTTGCGGCTCGGCAACACCATAGGTGTTTATTCGCCGATCGATTAGATCCTTAACTCCCTCCATCACCGCGCCGCGATCATCTTCGGCAACTTGACTCAAATCTGCCTGATATTCCAAGCGCACTCCGCCCTTGACGTCCAATCCCAGATTAAACGGCTTGTCCGCCACATTAGGCAAATTAAAAGGAATTTTTTCGTTGATCACGCCAATTTCCCGATTGACCGCGCCCGGAAAACAAAACGCCGCCGACAACGCCGCCAGCGCAAAAATAAACAATAAAGACCATCCGTGATTTTTCTTCATAATTGAGAATTCAAATTATCACTTGTCCGCGCCTTTTATACCACAAATCCCCCAAAAAGTAAAATTTCGTAATTCAATTCAAAAATTTTGAGAATAAATCTTGGAAAAAATCTGTGCGGTCGATTTTGGCGATATGCGTGATATATTCGTCTTGCATTTTATACAAAAAAATCCCCGCGATAAACGCGATTTCTCGTTTGGCAAAGAACGCGAATGCCGCCGCTTCATCGCGTTTTTTGAAAAATATGACGGTGGCATAAATTAAAAACAGCGGTTCCAAAAAATTGGGAAAGAAAAAGAACCACTTGCCGTCACCCGTCAAAAGAAACAATGCCTGACCGACGCTCCGAAAGACAAACAGGCCATAAATCAATTTTCTGATACGCCATCGAAAACGCCAAGCGCACCAAGCCATCGCGACATAGGTGCACCAGTCGGCGATCTTGTCGATCGGCTGATAATTTTGGTCGCTCATTCCGGCAGGGATCAAAATATCGCCGTCAACCGAATCCAAAACAAAATTCGCCCACCCCGCGCCAAACGGAAAAAACACAATCGCCGCCGGCAAGGCGAACTT
>CAYOLX010000041.1:0-7048 GCA_964404915.1 uncultured Candidatus Saccharibacteria bacterium
GCCGAAATATGGAAATTGCAGTAGTAAATCTTTACGCAGTAGGTCTAATATAAAAATAAAATTATGGATGAAGAAGTTTTGATTTGCCAGAGTTGTGGCATGCCGATGGCGGATGGCGAAGATTTCGGCACCGAAGCCGACGGCGGGCAAAACCGGGATTATTGCCGCCATTGCCGCCAAGAAGGAAAATTCACCGCCGATGTTTCTTTGCCGGGATTCATTGATATGCAGGTGAAAATCGCGGTGGAAAATTTGGGTATGGAAGAAGAGGCGCGGGCGGTGGCGCAAATCACTTTGCCGGAATTGAAGCGTTGGCGCATTGAATAATCTTAAAAATATGAAAACAATCAATAAAATTGTGATTTTGGCGGCCGCGGTTTTGATTTTGGGCGGCGCGGCGGCATTCTTGATTCCTTCCGGGAATGTGCCGGTGGTGGAGGCGCCGGCGGAAACCGAGATTGACGAAGATGACGAAAAGATCGCGGATGAAAAATATTGCAATGAATTTTCACCTTCATATTGCCCGCAAGAATGCGCGGTTTGTCCGCCATGCGAAATTTGCAGCTCAATCCAATGCCGCGCCGAAGCGTCGTGCGCGGCAATCGGGTTTGACAAGGATTGGTATCACGGCAATGTGGTGATTGACGAGATCCCGCCGATGCCGATGCCCGATGGCGATATTCCGGGCGCGAATGCCGGTATGGCCAATCCCGCTTCGGTTCATTGCGTTGAGCAAGGCGGCGAGGTGCAAATCCGGGAGGGCGACGGCGGGCAATATGGCATGTGCGTTTTTCCCGACGGGCGCGAGTGCGACGAATGGGGATTTTTCCGCAGCGGCGTTTGCGGCAATCCGTCGGATGGCGTTGCCGATAAAAATATTGACGATATTGTTTGTGGTCGGGAGAATTGCCACGGATTGGAAATTAAATGTGGCCCCAATCCCGTCGAGATGTGCACCATGGAGTATCGCTTGGGTGATAGATGCTTGCGCCATGTGAATTGCGGCATTGTCAATGGAGCTTGCCAACAAATTCCCAATGCGGCATTTGACGCTTGCAAGGCGTGCGTCCAACAATGCCAAGAGCAGTTTTCTCTTGATCCGACCAATCTTTTTAGCTGCGAAAGCCGCTGCGAATAATTTTAAGATGTGGCCAAGAAACAAAAATTAAAGAAGAAAAAATCCGTTGAATGGATAACGATTATTGATTTCACAAAAATCAAAAAGGGCGGAGTGTCCATTGATGAGGTTATAAAACGGTTATAAAAGCAATTTTGTCGCGGACCTTGATATTGGCATATGGGCTTTGTCGGGAGTATAAGAATTGCGGTGTATTGACCGGCAACAAAAGATTTTTGACGCAGGAAATCCGGCACTAATATTTTGTTTCTGCGAACGAGAATAGGAAAGAAAAAATAATTATGGCGAAAAAAAAATTTTATGCCTACAAAATAGACGGGCGGAGAGGAGTGGCGAATAATTGGGATGAATGTCAAAAGATCGTTTCGGGAATGCCGAATGCCAAATACAAATCGTTTGATAGCGAGGGCGAGGCGAGGCGGTGGCTGGAAGCGGGCGCGGATTATGCCGTTAAACATATTGCCAAAGAGCCGGGAATCTATTTTGACGCGGGCACCGGCGGTGGCAACGGCGTGGAAATCAATGTTACTGACAGCCGAGGGCACAGTTTGCTGCATCGAGTGTTGCCCGATAATGAATTGAGCGCGCGAGGGCATTACTTGCTGGGAAGCGGCAAGACAAATAATTTCGGCGAGCTTTTGGCGTGCAAATATGCCCTTCAGATCGCGCTGGAAACCGGCGCGGAGAAAATTTTTGGCGACAGCAAATTGGTGCTGGATTTTTGGTCCAAAGGATTGATTAAAAAAAGCATGGACGGCGAAACGATCGCGCTGGCCGATGAAGTTGCCAAATTGCGAAAAAAATTTGAACGGCTCGGCGGTCATATCAGCCATATTTCGGGCGGCGCCAACCCCGCCGATCTTGGCTTTCACAAAAACTGATTTCTGTTTTTGCCGATTCGCCAACATTCCAACATTCTTGAGAATGTTGGAATGTTTGTTGGCGGTTTATTGACATAAAATAACTGTTGTATATACTATGGTTATAGTAATATTTCGCATTATATTAATCAAAAAATATGAAAACGGTAATTAACGTCAAAGCCGATCAAGAGATTAAAATCGGCGCGCAGAAATTGGCAAAAGAGCTGGGGCTGTCATTGAGTGCGATTGTGAATGCCTATTTAAAACAGCTTATCCGCAACAAGGCGGTGGGTTTTTCGGTTGCGCCGCAGATGAGCTCGGAGCTGGAAACGCTGGCGGGCAAAGTTGATTATGACATTAAGCACGGCAAAAATTTGTCGCCGGCAATGGACTCAGACAAAAAATTGGATGATTATTTTGCCAAAATCAAATGACAATAATTTTTCATCGCAATTTTGAAAAACAAATTCTGAAATTAAAAATCGGCGAAAGGCGCCGTTTGCGAGAGCGATTGAAAATTTTTTTGCGCAATCCGTTTGCCAAGATATTGAACAATCACTCTTTGAAAGGAAAATATGTTGATTGCCGGAGCATTAATATTGGCGGGGATTTGCGCGCGATTTATAAAATGGCGAGTGATGATCGGTGCGTTTTCTTTGAAATCGGCACGCGCGGAGAATTATATTCCTAAACAATTGTTGATTTTTAGAGGAAAAGAGAGTAAAAATTAAGTAAACCCATAAAGAGGGTGTTTTTTTGAGGGCAAAACAATCATGCAAGTAGCGGCGGACACAATTTTTGCGATCGGAGGGGTCGCGGTGACTAACACCATGCTTTGGACGGCTTTGCTTGCTGTCGCGCTGGCGTTTTTTTTGCCTCGCGTTTTTGCCAAGGGAAAGATCGTGCCCGGCAAAATTCAGAATTTATTGGAGTTTATTTTGGAGACGTTTTTGAATTTTTGCGACTCCATCACCAATTCGCGCAAGAAAACTTTGGAAATTTTTCCATTCGCGATGACCTTGTTTTTATTCATTTGGGCGGCGAATTTGGTGACATTGATTCCCGGATTGGGAACTTTTCATGTTCTGCGCGCGCCCAGCTCCGACTTGAATTTCACCATCGCTTTGGCGGCGCTGTCAATGATTTATGTCAATTATTTGGCGTTGAGAAATTTGGGGCTTGTTCCTTATTTGGGCAAGTTTTTTAATTTCAAGAATCCGATTTTGCTGTTTGTGGGAATTTTGGAATTGATGGGAGAATTCACGCGCGTGATTTCGCTGTCAGTGCGGCTTTTTGGCAATTTGTTCGCCGGCGAAGTGCTTTTGATCGTGGTGTCCACCGGCATTCATTGGTCGCTTGCCTACTTGGTGCCCCTGCCGTTTTTGGGATTGGAAACGCTGGTCGGATTTTTGCAGGCGTTTATCTTTTCTTCGCTGATTGTGGTGTTCTATTCCACCGCCACGGAACTTACCCATTCGTAAAATTTAAAGTTAAAAAATCAAAAATCAAAATGACAATGCAAAATTAAAATTGAGAGCGTTGAATAATTGACAAAATTGTCAAGTTTGAAAAAAATTTAAGCTCAAATAATTCTTAAATTGGCATAATTCAACAATTATTCAATACTCTAAAAATTATTAAATGTTAAAATGAAGCGACAGCGGAATTTTAACACAAAAATTTTTCATTTTGATTTTTGCATTTTTAATTTATTATGAATCAGTTGGCGAGAGCGATGGTGCTGGGGTTGGAGTTGGGGTTTTTGATGGCCATTCCTTTGATAATTTTTTTGCTGCTGGGGTTGTGGCTTGATCGAAAATTTGATACAATGCCGCTGTTTGTGATAGTGTGTTTGTTGGCGGGGCTAGCGGTTGTTTTTTGGGAAGTGAAAAAAATAATTTTGCCGTTTCTTGAAAAAAGGTCGCAGAAAGATAAGCGAAATTAGCTCTTGATGAACATTTTTTTGATAGCGCAAATTTTTTGCTAAAAATTTGCTCGTGCTTCCGCCGGTCGTGTCGCAAACTATCAAAAAAATGTTCATCTGCGATTAATTTCGCGGGTTAAGAAATAGAAAAATAACAAAATCCTATGGAATTAGAAGTAATGAAACAGCTGGCCGCGGCGCTGGCAATCGGTTTGGGCGCCATCGGGCCCGGATTGGGTATTGGTCTTATCGGTCGCGGGGCGATGGAAGCAATCGGCCGCAACCCCGAAGCGTCGGGAAAAATCAGCACCAACATGATCTTGGCAATCGCGTTCACGGATGCCATCGCGATCTTCGCGCTGGTGGTGGCGCTGATCATCATCTTCATCTAGTTTTTTCGCGAAAGCGTTTGTTTTGAATCATTTTTAAAAAAGCTGTTTGCGGTTCGTTGCCGCAAACAGCGCATTATTTGTCTTTTGCGTTTTCTCATTAACTCGCGACTCATTAACTAACAAACTATTCTATGGAAGGAGGAGGATTGGGTATTGACCCGAAAATTTTAATCGGCAACGCGATCACTTTCATTGTCTTGGCGTTGGTTCTGAAAAAATACGCCTATCGGCCGTTTTTGGCGATTTTGGAAAAACGCCGCCAAGAAATTCAAAAAGGCGTCACCAAGGCCGAAGAAGCGGAAAAATCTTTGGCAAAAATTCGAACATTGGTCGAGGAGGCGCGCGCCGCAAACGAAAGAAAAGCCAAAGAAGCGATGATCCAAGCCGAAGCCAAGGCGCGCGACAAAGCTGCGGCGATTTTGGCCCAGACCGAAAAAGAGAAGCAAAAAATCATTGATAGCGCGCGCGCGGCGATGGAAAAAGAGGCGGCCGATGCCCGGACGCGCCGCCAAGAAGAGTCGCTGGCGCTGGCACTGGCGGTGTCGGAAAAGTTTTTGGCGCAAAAAATCACCAAAGACCAAGACAAAAAATTAATTGAAAAATTGGCACAAGAATTATAATCGGCATATGAACAGCAAAAAAGCGATTAAAATTTGGACGGCGGCGTTGGTCAAGGAATGTTGCGGCAAAACCGCCGCGGAGCAAAAAAAGATTATTTTGCGGCTAAAAGAGATTCTTAAAGCCAAAAAAAGAGATTATTTGCTGGCGAGAATTGTTTTGGAAGCGTTGGCAAAAATGAAGAAAATGGCGAAGTTTGAGATTATCTTCGCGCGCGAACAGACCGCGGAGGTTTGCGCCAAACTGGAAAATAAATTGGCCCGACGGCTGGGCGCCGGAGAGGATGCCGACATCAAAATCAATCCTTCAATTATCGGCGGATTTGTCGCGGCTACCGATAAATATCGGATTGACGCATCAATCAAGGGGCAAATTGAACAACTCAAAAAATCTTATTAAAATTAAAAATCCTGAATCCCAAGCACTAATCCGCCGATTGGCGGACCAAACAAATTCAAAATTAAAAGTTCCAAAACCAAAAAATCTGTTTGAAATTTTGAATTTTAAATTTGTTTAGGGTTTGGAATTTAGTAATTAGAATTTATTTAATTTTCTATGGATAAAATTGAACAATTTCGGCGGCAGTTGTCAGATGACCGGTCGGCGGCAAAAATTGATGAAATCGGCCAAGTGGTGGAGGTGGGCGACGGCGTGGTGAAGGCCTCGGGACTGATGAACGTGGAGAACTTTGAGATGGTGGAATTTGAAAGCGCCAAAGTTTTCGGTTTGGCATTGAATTTGGAAGAATATGAAACCGGCATCGTGGTGCTGGGTCCCGATGACGCGATTAAAGAAGGCGACACGGTGAAACGCACCGGTAAAACCGTTTCGGTGCCCGTTGGCCCCGAATTGGTGGGACGCGTGGTGAATCCTTTGGGTCAGCCGGTGGACGGCAAGGGGCCGATTGCCGCCAAGGAAACTTATCCCATTGAGTGTCCCGCGCCCGGCGTGATTGATCGCCAGCCGGTGGATCGCCCTTTGCACACCGGCATTTTGGCGGTGGATAGCTTGGTGCCGATCGGACGCGGCCAGCGGGAGTTGATCTTGGGCGATCGCGGGCTGGGAAAAACCGCCATCGCGGTGGATATGATTATCAACCAAAAGAATGAAAAAAATCGCCCGATTTGCGTTTATGTGGCGTGCGGCCAGAAAAAATCAAAGATCAAACGCTTGGTAAAAACTTTGGAAGATGCCGGAGCGATGGAATATTCCATTGTGGTGGCGGCGTTTGCCGATGATCCGGCGGCGTTGCTCTATTTGGCGCCCTATGCCGGATGCGCGATGGGAGAGTGGTTCCGCGATCACGGGCAAGACGCGGTGGCGGTTTATGATGATTTGACCAAGCAAGCGTGGGCGTGGCGCGAGGTGTCGCTGGTTTTGCGCCGCCCGCCGGGACGCGAGGCATATCCGGGCGATATTTTCTATCTTCATTCCCGCTTGTTAGAACGCGCCGCTCAGCTTTCAGAAAAACTGGGCGCGGGGTCATTGACGGCGTTGCCAATCGTGGAAACCCAGGCCGGCGATATTTCCGGCTATATTCCGACCAATGTGATTTCCATCACCGACGGCCAGATATTTTTGAATTCATCGCTGTTCTATAAAGGCCAGCGGCCGGCGATTGACGTGGGCACTTCGGTGTCGCGCGTGGGGTCCAAGGCGCAGACCGCGGCGGTTAAAAAAGTTGCCGGTACGCTCAAGCTTGATTTGGCGCAATTTCAAGAATTGGAAAGATTTTCCGAATTCACCGAAGAGCTGGACGCGCAGACGCGCCAGCTGTTGGAGCGAGGCAAGCGGATGCGCGAATTGTTAAAGCAGGCCGATCTGCGGCCGTTGCCGTTTGAAAAAGAGGCGGCGTTGATTTTTGCCGGCGTGAAAGGATTTTTGGATGATCTGTCGCTGGAATCAGTCGCGCCTTTCAAAGAAGAGCTTTTAAAAGAAATTGAAGAATCGGCGGCGCAAATCACCGATAAAATCCGCGACACCAAAAAGTTGGAAAGCGAAGTTGAAACCAAATTGGAAGAAGCCATCAAAAAAGCCAAAAAAAATCAAAATTAAGGAATAATGAGAGTGTAGAAAAACTATTTTCAGAACGAAATTTTCAGATTTCGCGCGA
>CAYOLX010000042.1:0-2158 GCA_964404915.1 uncultured Candidatus Saccharibacteria bacterium
CCCCTCCCTCTGATTCTGCCGCGCTGCCCCAAAATTAAATAAAAAACGGAGTGGACAGCCCCGCGCAAAAAGCATCTTTATTCGATGGGATGGTTCGCCCGAAAGGTGGAATGGATTTTGGCATCAGGTTTCAGAGGGTTAGACCCTCTGAATTTTTGCAGAGGGTTAGACCCTCTGAATTTTTGAATAAACCTATTTAACTTGGGCGAGGTGTCACCTAGACAAATTTTTGTCTAGGTTTCACCTCGCCAAGTTTGGGGTTGCGGGGGAAGGGGGAGGTGATATACAATGGGATTGTTGGGCGCGTTTCGCGCGAAAAGAATAGAGCGTCTTCTTTATGAAAGAAGAACCATCAAGGAATAAAATTTGCCGTTTGCGTTCCGCTTCAATTGAAACATCGCCCCAAAGATTGACGGCTTTTTGATCGCCGGTTTTGTTTTTGGTGCGTTTGTATTGTTAAAAATTAAAAATAAAATAATTAAAAATAAAATAAAAAATATGAAAACAGAAAAAAATGTTTTTGTTCGTTTATTAACGGCGGTTTGCGTTTCGGCGTTTTTGGGCGGGGCGTTTACCGCGCCGGCGCAGGCGGCGTTTCCCCAAGATCAAGCGGGGATTGCCGCCTATGTGAAGCTGGAAGGCGTCAATCTGGAAAGCTTTGAAAATGCCAAGAAAAATTTATTTGAACTTCCGGAATCGGTTGGGGGAACGTTTATGATTGGAAGTAATCATTATGCTATTAATGATAGTCCATACAGTGCCGGTGGAGATAAGATAAGCGTTAAAATTTATCTTGGAGTGGATGGTTGGTTGGCGGCTTATTTGTTGAAAGATGAATCTTTGGGAAAAATTATTAACTGGAAAACCGGCGCAACGATTGCCGACAACATATTAAAGGTCGCCGTTGAAGACGCGATGCAAAAAATAACTCATACCGGCGCGGGCACGATCAAATATTATGATTTTGCCAACCCGCAAGCGTCAAAAATGACAATTATCGTTGAAAATATCGGCGTTGACGACGAAGGTTATACTGATGAATTTTCAGTTTTAATTCCCGGAGATTTGAAAAGAGCGTCTTATTCTTTGTTATCTTCGGGCTGTAATATAGCAAGCCATTATAGCTTAATGATTCTTTATTTGAACGGAAGCTATGTTGCCGGGCAACCCAGCGCCGCTTTTTTGTGGGGAGATTATGATTTAACGAAATTTATTGTTGGTGGAGGGAATAAGATTTTAACCTCCAGAATGTATGGCAGTCAATGCAAAACTGATTCAGCGACTGTGCTTGTCTATAATCCGTATTAAAGCTCTCCTGATAGGAAGCATTATATCTTTCGTCTGGTGAGGTCAAACCTCACCAAACGCCAATAAGCAAAAAATTATGACAAAAAAGCAAAAAATTTGGCTGACAGTTTTCGGCGCAATGTTTTTGGTTCCGGAGATTTTGTGGCTTGTCGGTATTAGGGGGAATATTGAGATACCGTGGTTGCCGATTAATAATTTTAATCAATTGATTGGTATTCTGACGGCATATTTTACGACGCTAATTCCATTTATTGGTTTGATGGGATTGGCAAAAATTATTAAAAAATTGCAAATTGACAGAAAACTTAAATTTTTTTTATTTCTAGTGATAGTCCCACTTTTATGTTGGTTAGCGTTTATCACATTAATGCTAATTTGGGTAATGATTTATTATGTTGATAAAGCTCCTCAAATCGGCTGAATTTATGAAACGATATTTATCAATGTTTTTGTTTTTGCCAGTCGCAGTCTTTTTGTTCGCTTATTCGTGGGCGCAGGAGTTGCCCGAGATTATCATTGAGAATGCCGACGCGACCACCACAATTGATTTGGTTTCTCCGCCCGCGGATTTTTTTGATGCCGGCGAGGCGCTGTTTCGCCTGCCCAATCAAGCGGCGGTTTGCCGCGCCGACGATGAGGCGGTGATTGATTTGGTCGCTCCGCCGGAAGATTTTTTTGACGCGTCTGAAGTTGATTTGCGTTTGCCCAATGAAGCGGCGGTTTGCCGCGCGGATGAAACTTTCACGATTGATTTGGTTGCCCCGCCCCCGGAATTTTTTGATCCCGCGCTTGATGTTAAAATTTTATCCAAAACACCGGTGCTTTTTGTGCCAGGGCTTTTGGGGACGGA
>CAYOLX010000042.1:2258-6785 GCA_964404915.1 uncultured Candidatus Saccharibacteria bacterium
GCAGGGATATGATGCCAACGAGGGGAGCGAGGGTCAGACTTTTTACACCTTTCCCTATGATTGGCGCTATGGCGCCAGCGGGATTTATCCCAAGCCGGAGGGGGTGAGCCAAATGGATGCCACCAACAGCGTTTTATTGGGACGAGAAATTGAGAAATTGGCAAAAATATCCCCCACGGGGAAGGTGGATGTCATCGCCCACAGTTTAGGCGGGTTGATTGCCAAAAAATATGTTTTGGAAAACGAAAATCCCAAGATCGGCAAGCTGGTGTTTTTGGGCGTGCCCAATTTGGGCGCGCCGCTGGCCGGAAGAGCTTTGATCGCGGGCACGGATTTTGGCGTTTTTGGATTAAACCCGCAAGAACTGAAAAAAATATCGCAGAATATGCCCGCCGCCTATGATTTGCTTCCCAGCAAGAATTATTTTTCCGTCAGAGAAAGCTGGCTGAGAGTTGTCAAAGAAACGGAGCGTTGGGGAATCAGCGACGGCAAATATCTTGATTGGGCGCAATCTCGAATTTATCTTGCCGGCGCGGGTGCCAACAATGCCGCCATTATCAATGCCATTAATCTTCATTCCGATGAATTTGACGGCGACAATATCTATGAAATTATGGCAGACAAAGGCATTGACAGCTACAATATTGTCGGTTGCCGCGCGGCGACTTTTTCCACTTTGCTGGATATGCAAGACAAAGACGGCGTGCACCGCCATTATGATTATTTTGAATTTGCCAACGGCGATGACACTGTGCCGTTTGAATCCGCCAATCGCCGGCTGGCAAAAGACAAAAACACTTTCTATGTCCGCGATGCCAAGCACGGGCAAATGCCCAGCGCCAATGGCATCCGGCAAAAAATCGCCGGCATTATCTCGCAAAATAACATTCTCTTGCCGAATAATAAAATCATCACTCGCGATCAGCTAATCAATGATCATCGCCTCTGCCGTCTTCTGGGAATCGCGCTTCGCATTGACAGCCCGCTGGCAATTAAGATAACCGATCAAGATGGTAATATCATTGAAAATGTTGTCGGTGTCGGCCCCAAAAATGAAATTCCCGGCGCGATGTTTGAAATTAACGACGGCAAGAAATTTGTCTATTTACCCCAAAACGAAGACCAGCAATATCAAATTATCCTGCAGGGCGAAGATGACGGCTTTTTCACCCTCACCGCGCGCGCGGTAAAAGATGATATTTTGCAAGAGCCGCAAGTTTTTTCTCTTTTGCCGGTGTCAAAAAATCTCTCCGGTGTAGTTGAGTTAACCGATCAAGAAACGATTATCAAAATTGACAATGACGGCGACGGCGCGATTGACCAAACCTTTTCCCAAGACGAAGTTTTCACCATTGGCGAGCTGATTGCCGACTTTGATCGCTATGTTGCCGCCGGACTGATTAAAAAACCGCAACGCGCGATTATTGCGGCGCAACTGAAGATATTGCAAAAAGAATTTGCCGTTTTGGAGAAATTGCAAGCCAATAATCGCTTGCCGCAAAAAGCCAAGATTGCGGCGATTGCCGCGTCGCGGCGGTTGATTAACCGGCAGATTGATTTGCTGGTTAAAGAAATCCAATTGATGGCTAATCGGAAGACCGTCAGCAAAGAAGTCGCCCAAGCGCTGGCAAGCGGGTTGGAGCGGGTGAGGCCGAAATGAGGAGGGGGTGAAGGGCGGCGGAGCAGATGAATAAAATGAACAAAAAATGAGGGGAGATTCAGAGGATTAGACCCTCTGAATATTTGAAATAGATTTTGTATTGATAGGATGGTTCGCCCGAAGGGTGGAATGGATTTTGGTCGGATTTTATAGGTTTAGACCCTCTGAATAATCGGATAAAATTACATAGGTGCCACCTATGTAAGTTATAGTGTAAAGATAGGGATTGGTGTTTGGGGCGGGGCGTGTTAAAATGGGGGAATGAGGCGCGGGGCTTGAAAGGCGCGCCAATTAACGCAAAAAAATGCAAACGATTAACGAGGGTGATTTTAACAATAAAAAAGTTTTAACAAGAGTTGATTTTAATGTCGCGCTGGACGACAAGGGGCAAGTGGTGGATGATTTTCGAATGATCAGAGTGTTGCCGACCATTAAGTTTCTTGCCGAGAACGGCGCGGTGGTGATATTGATCAGTCATTTGGAGGGCGAGGACGGACCGACCAGTTTGCGCCCGGTGGCGGGTTATTTGCAAAAACTTTTATCGCGGCCGGTGAAATTTTTGGAGGATTGCGTCGGCAAAAAGGTGAAAAAAGAAATCGCGCGCGCGCGAGCGGGAGAAATAATTCTGCTGGAAAATCTTCGTTTTCACGAAGGGGAAAAACAAAATGATCCAAAATTCGCCCAACAGCTGGCGGAAAACGGGGATTGTTATGTTAACGAAGCGTTTTCGGTTTGCCATCGCCGGCACGCGTCGGTCGCGCTTTTGCCGCGTCTTTTGCCGTCGTTTATGGGGCTTTGTTTGCGCGAAGAGATTGATAATCTGCAAAAAATCATTAATGACCCACCGCGGCCGTTGGCGGTGATTGTTGGCGGCGTGAAAGTGAAAACAAAAGCGAAAATGATCGCCGCGATCGCCGGCATTGCCGATCATGTGTTAATCGGCTCAAAAATCGGCGCCGAAGTTTTGGCTCATAAGCAACAAATCGCCGGTCGCGATATGTTCAAGCTTGACTCGCAAACCGCCGCGATTGATTTGACTTCGCCCAAAATTCATTTGCCGATTGACGGGGTGATGGCGTTAAAAGATGGCGTTGAGGGTTATTCCCGGGTGGCGGGAGTGGGCACGATGCGCCAAGAGGAAGATATCTATGATATCGGCCCGGAAACCGCCAAAATTTTTGGCGAGATCGTTAAAGACGCCAAAACCATATTCTTTAATGGCCCGATGGGATGGTTTGAAAAGCCCGCGTTCGCGGCGGGAACAAAAACCTTGATTGAAGCGGTGTCGCGGGCGCATGGTGCGTGGCGCGTTGCCGGCGGCGGCCAGACATTGGAGGCGATCAAAAAATACAAGGCGGAAAAAAACTTTAACTTTTTGTCTACCGGCGGTGGCGCGATGCTGGAATATTTGTCGGGCGGAATATTGCCGGGGATTGCCGCGCTTTCCGAATTGCCCGCCGATGACGAGGAAAAAGAAAGTCAAAGTCCCGTTTCAATGCCTCGCCCTCCAAAAAAATGACAACAACAAAAGAAATTAAAAATCTAAAAAAGGCCGCGCGACGAATAAAAGACGCCATCGCCGATAAAGAAAGAATGATTGTCTACAGCGATACCGATTTAGACGGAGTGTGCGCGGCGATTATGCTGGGAGAATTAATCAAGAACGGCGGCGGCAAACCCGCGGCCTATTATTTTCCCGATCGCGAAAAAGAGGGTTATGGCATCACCAAAACCGCGCTGGAAAAATTGGCACCGTTATCTCCGGCGATTTTAATCGCCGCGGATTTGGGCATCGGTAATTTTGAGGAAGTGAAGTTGGCGTGCCGGGCGGGATTTTTCACGATCATTATCGATCATCACGAAATTTTGGGGCGAGTGCCCGAAGCCGATATCGTGATTGATCCCAAGCAAGAGGGGGATAGTTATCCGTTTAAATTCTTGGCGGCGGCGGGGTTGGTGTTTAGATTGGCCGAAGAATTTTTCGGCGCCGATTTTCACGGGGAGTTGCGGCAAAGCTTTGTTGAAATGGCGGCGCTGGCGACGATTGCCGATATGATGCCGCGCGAGGACGACAACATTGAAATTATTGAAGAGGGGGTTGGCGCGTTGAAGCGGTCGTTTCGGCCAGGATTGCGGGCGTTTTTTGACACCGACGCTTTTTTTGAAAACGATTCGCGCAATTTCAAAAGCCGGTTAAACAAAATCATCGCGGTGCTCAATGTGCGCGAAATGCGCGCCGGCGTGCCAGCGGCGTTTGAATTGTTGACCACCGATTCATTGGCGCGCGCCGAAAAATTGATCCGCGAATTTTTGGAAATTAATCGCTTGCGGCGCGAAAAAATTGACGGCGCGGTGGCAAAAGTGGAAAGCGAAATTGATCCGCGCTCGCCGCTGATTTTTTGCGGCCGCGCGGATTGGGAGGTGAATTTGCTGGGAACGATGGCGTCAATTTTGGCGGTGAAATATAATAAACCGGTTTTTATTTATAAAATTCTTGGCGACGAATGCCAAGGAGCGGTGCGCAGCATTGACGGCACCGACAGCGTGGCGTTGATGAAAAAATGTGCCGATCTGCTGATTACTTTCGGCGGCCATCCCAAAGCCAGCGGCTTTCGCGCCAAAACCGAGAATATGGAAAAATTTAAAGCCTGTCTGATGGAGAGTTTGGATAAAAAAAACGCAAAAAATTAATCAAATGGGAAAGTTTAATTTTAAAAAAGAAGATTTTGAAAAAGTAAAAGAAGAGGCCAAAAAGTTTTATGCGGCGATCCGGAAAACGATTAGACTAAAAAATACCGCGATTGCGGTATGTTTTAGCGACGCTTGGCTACAGCTTGGATAGCCGTGACAGGGCCATAGCCCTCCAA